>CAZWME010000991.1:0-2201 GCA_964634515.1 uncultured Pirellulales bacterium
GGATATTATGCCGACCCGCATAAGCTGCCGTGATAAGTCGCTCAATAGAGTGCAAATAGTTGAATATAAAGAGGTTACCACGCTTCCGGCAAGAGATCGAAAGGTGTCTTATATGGACAGAAAAACGCGTTTCCGCAGCTTATGCGGATCAGTATAATCTATGTTAGGAGTAATATTTATGAGATACTTGGTAGTTCTTGACGAGAGGTCCGCAATTGGCAGCATTTATGCTGCCGGTAACAACGATGGTTTTGTGACTGACAGCGAGTTGGAACATCCAGTGCTTGATTGTATGGAAATTTCACTGGTTAGTCCCTATTACCTATTCGCAAAACGGGATCTATCAGACCAGGGTGGAAATTTTCAGTCCCTTCATATCCCGCACTCAAGCATTGTGGCAATTTACCAGTATGCTGATGAAGGGTCACGGCCTTTTGGGTTTGTGGCTCAAAAGAAAGCCGACTCCTAACAATGCGCTCCAGTGGACTCCCTGTAGCTCTGTTGAACCGATTCGGATTTGTTCCCAGGTAAGGAGCAGTTACCAAGAATAGAGTTGTGCCAGGGCTACAGGGAGCCACTGAGCTCGTCGTTATGCGCTTACCTGTAATACGAAGAAACGATATGCGGGATTTATATTGTGAACCTTAAGGTCCTATTCGATACGGGCATCCGCCTGCAGGAGGCCATCAACGATTTGCTAGGGCCCCTCATTGGGCCGTTCAAAGCAAAGACCGCCCCTGTATTGGACAATGACGGGCAGACGACAGAACCGTATTCGAGCGTTGTTCACTACAATTTGAACGAATCGGGCGCCGTGCCTGTGGAAAACGTGGCCGCCATTATCGACTGCTATGAAGCCCTAACCATTGAGGCGCTGGAGGCTGCATATCAGCGCATCAAGACGGTAAAGTCCCTCAGGAAGACAGATCGCCTCAAGGTTGGCGAAGGCGAAACCCAGATGACAACGGGTGTCATCGTTGCCAGAAACTCCGATCTTACACTGGAGCAGATTTCCGCGGAAATGGGCCGCATGAATAGCTTGGCGCCCTCTCACTACTGGCCTGATGCGGTTGCAGTGTTATCGACCGGAATCGTGAACTATTCCGCGCACGTGCCTGGTTCTGAGCAAAGCGGCGATTTTTTCCTTCCTGCGGAGGCAACCGTCAAAAGTTCTCCGGCACCTTCCGTGTGGGTACAAAAAGTCATTCGGCCTGTCGGCGAGCTCACGTTTAACAAAGTCGCCAGCCTCGTCGTTGCCAGAGTCGCAATCTTTCAACCCGGCGTGCAAGTTCTGGACTACCACCAATTGATTAAAGATATGCCGTCTCATGGTGCGGGAACACAGACGTACCAGTTCAACCTTGCCAACACGCTCCTACCGATGACAATGGAGCAGGCCATTGCGGCGCGGCTCCCGCCGGACACGTTCAACATTGTAAGCGGTAAGGAGAAGCTCGGCTCAATACAGTATCAGAGCTGGCAGGACGGTGGAGTCTTCATCGTGCGCGGCAAATTCCCGATAGACCCGTTTCTCATTTTCCTAAATCCAGTTATCCCCGGATTGTCAGCGAAAGACCTCCAATACTTCCGAGGCCCCGGTGTACAGATTTCATACGTATTGCCCGTCAACCAGCGACAGTTCCTTCAAACCCTGTCAATGTTTGAGCGCCGCTCTTCGAACATATCCATCCAGAGAGAAACAGCCAAGGTTCTCATGCAAAAGATTGGGGACGAAGGAGCGAGCTCACCATTTGTTGCGAGGCTGATGCTTGGCGTAATGCAGATTCGAGACGCAGTGTATGACGATAAAACGCCCCTGTATTTTGACAAGCTTTACGCCCCCGTTTTGTCTGGCCTTCAAAACGCCCGAGAAACAAGCCAGGACATCGCCAAGGAATGGGAACAACACCGGGCTAAAGTGGAATCGGGGGCAATCGTAAGAGCAAGTGGCCGTATGGTTCGTGTTAGCGAGAGCATCGATCGTTCTCAGAAGCGCGATCTGGAGAGCTTTCTGAATTCAGCTGTTCGCACCATCAAGAATTCCCTTCAGGTGTTAACCAACGACTTGGGCGTGGATATTGGTTTTCTTTTCAAGAAAGAGTCGGCCTTTCAAGAGGGAATCACGAAGACACGAGCGTTCGATCCGATCTTGGCTGACTATCTACTCGCTACCCGTCAGTGGTCTGAGCCATTAGTTTTGA
>CAZWME010000992.1:0-2201 GCA_964634515.1 uncultured Pirellulales bacterium
TCTTTCCAATAAAACTGCACCACCACGTTGTTCTTATCCTTACCCGAGTCGGGACGTGACCCTGTTTTGCCGGCTACGCGATCAACAATAGCATCCTTGACCTTTAAATTAGCATACATGGAATTACTTACTAATGTGGTATTAACTCTACCGACAACACAAACGTATTCCTGCGGAGAAATTATGTTCTCCCAGGGCAGGCCCCTTACATTGTGATAAAGTTCATCGGGGCTGTCGCACTTGAACCGTTTCAGCAGGAACAGAACATTATGCGCCGTGCGTAGATATAGATTGAGCCGCATCGTGTCATAATAGTCACCTTCCACCTCAAGCCCTGTTTTGTGGGAATCGCCGCTCTGATAACCTAAATCTTCGACCTCCCGCCGGACATAATCAACCAATCCCGCCGAGCAGGTTATAAGGATTGTGCTTTTCTGTTCAGGATTCACTTATACTGCTTTCTAAATTCATTTCTTATAACTATAGGGAATCTCTAAAAAACATCTTTTTGCCGACGTAATTCCGCGAAGACATCTACGGCAGCGGCATTTGGCATGTTAAGAGCGGTTTTAATTTCGTTAGTATCCGACCGTAAAAAAATATTTGTTGCCTTTTCCTGCAATATAGTCGAAGGGACAGTAAATCCGCCCGCCCTTACAGTTTGCTTTATCTCCTGCAGGCGTTGGCTGACAGCCTTATTGTCCGGCTCGATAGTCAGCGCAAATTCGTAATTTTCCAGGGTATAATCATGTCCGCAATAGACGAGCGTGTCGTCGGGCAGCAACGCCAACTTAAGCAGAGAATCGAACATTGTTCGTGCGTTGCACTCCAGGAGTCTGCCGCAGCCTCCGGTGAACAACGTATCACCAGTCCAGAGAACCTTATTTTCGTTTTTATTTGATACAGGAATATAATAACAAACAGATGTGTTCGTATGGCCGGGAGTAGCAATAACATGTATTTCCATATTACCTATAGTCAGAACTTGCTTATCATCAACAATGCGGTCTATCGCCGGTATTCGATGTTTGTCGGGGCCGATAACCTCACAGCCGGTTTTCTTTTTTAAGTCGGAAACACCGCCGGTATGGTCCCAATGATGGTGTGTTATAAGAATTGTAGTAAGATTCATGTTGTGTTCGTTTAAGCTGTTCAGTACTGCAGAGCTATCGCAGGGGTCAAATGCCAAAGCATTGTTTTTATCATATCGATAGAGATAAATAAAATTGTCCCCACACGCCGGGATAGTAACTACAGACTCCATATTTTTCCTACAAAAATAGGACTTTTCACCAAGGCTATAGTGTTATCTTACCTTGAGCTTTCGCCTGAGAATACGCAAATTAACAACATCTTCCTGATTATACTCTAACAGCGTTCTCAGGGCTTGCTTATTATTATTGTTGTTTACATAATCAAACCACAACTGCACGGCAATATATCCATCCACATCCGTTAAATTCCTTTTTATACCCAGCAGTCTCTCAACTACTTTGAGTCCGCCTTTGAGTTTATGCCGCCAGCAATCATACATTAAATCGGTATGCCTAAAGCACCTATTTAGATCAAGGCCAAGCCTGGCCTTAATAAAGGGCAAATCAAAGCGGCTACCGTTGTAAGTATAAATTTCATCTACACCTTCAAGGCTGTCCAGCAGCTTCTCTTCGTATAACTCATCTTCAACAAGCTGAACAACCTGACATTTCCCGCCCTTCTCGAGGGCGATGCCGATGACTGTCAAATCCGCAAAGTGGCGGCTGAGCCCCGTAGTTTCGATGTCAAGATAGGCACGGTATTTCATGTGAGTTAATTTTATTGGCAGCGGGGTTGTCAGGTCAACAAAAGAATATCAATACGAATTCTGCCAGGCTTTTAAGTTTTATTAGATTACAAAATTCATCAAAAATTGCTGAAAAAACGTTACATTTGGTATCAATGGTGGCACATATATATAGACATTAATGATTCTTTTGCCAGAAAAGGAGGTAATACAGCGTATTGAATATATAATTAAGAGTTAAGTTCCTGTTTCCACTCTTACTTCTCTATGAAGCCCCTGCTTTATTCAATCCCTCTCCTCTGTTCCGTAAAGCAGGGGATTTTTTCTAAATCCGTTTTTTATAGTTTTTCTTCTATCCCTCCCGACGCTCATACGCCTGATACAGCAGGTCCAGCTCGATTGTTGTGGCATCATATGTCTG
>CAZWME010000993.1:0-2195 GCA_964634515.1 uncultured Pirellulales bacterium
TAAAAGTGGTATTATAATTATTTATCTATACTCTTGATTTTTTTGAGTATGCACCAACAATAATCAATATCAGAATACCCTGTATTATCAACCGCCCCGCATGCGAAATATTTACTTTCTGTAAAAGGGCTGCAAGAAGCTTAATGATGAAAGCGCCTGCTATCGTCCCCTCTACTCCTCCGATTCCGCCGGTGAAGGCTGTCCCTCCTATTACCACGGCGGCAATGGAGTCAAGCGCATAGTCGCTCCCGAGTCCAAGAGAAACAGCGCCCATATCACCTGTTAAAAGTATGGCTGAAATACTTGCACATAAACCTGAGAGTGCATAAATAATAAAAATTATTCTATCATTCTTCACACCGGAAAGAAAAGCAGTTCGGGCATTCGCCCCAATAGCGTACACCCTTGCTCCGAATGTTGTTCTTAGATTCTTCTGTATTATCTTTAATAGGGAATGAAAGCGGTATGTTGCTGTGATATTTTTCACTGCGGCTTAAGCCGTTTGCCATATCGCTTTCGTTCCCTCTTTTTTCATCCTCAACTTTATCTGGATCATCAGGTTCAACTAAAGAATATAGATCTCTAAAAAAGACCCGAACAAGAGCCCTGGCAACCCGTTTGCGTGCTTCTGTTTTCTTCATTTCGCCTTTTACCAAGTTTCTGTAATAACCTGCCAGATGTGAATCAGGATTAAAGAGGACATAATTTCTCGCAGCTGTCATAAATGCATTTTTCAGTCTGCGATTGAAAAAACAGTTTGGGATCTCTCTCTCATTATTCCCGGTTTTATATTCACGTTTTCCCAGCCCTGCATAAGATGCAAGATTATCATCTTTTGCGAATCTTCTGATATCGACAATTTCTGCAATAAGGGTAGAAGCCGTCATGATTCCGATCCCTCTGTGTTGTTCAAGAGTTTTGACAGCTTTGTTGTCCTTTGTTAGCTTCTCAAGCATCCTTTTAATCTCAGTCAACTGCCTCTTCAAAAGTATGATTTGTTCAGTAGAGTTCTTTATCATCAGGCTGAGGGTGGGTGATCTCAGCTTAAAGCTTCTTGAAACTTTCTGCAGCTCTTTGATGAGTTTGTCGCGTCCCTTATAATTACAGTCTCCCATCACAGATAGAAAATCAGTTTCAGAGAGGGTTTTCCACTCATATATATCCGGTTTTGCGGCCAAAAGGGCCAGAATTCCCTCTTTTTGCAGGATGTTTTCGGGTATATCGATATACGGATGGTCTCCTCCAAGGGCCAAATATAAATCTACAGAGGCTGCTCTCAGCAGTTTCCAGAGCCTGTTGACTTCCCTGGTCGATTCTTTTGTCCTCTGTGCATATGAGCGGGTTAGACTCTGCAATTCTTCATCAGGACTCCATACCCTCTTCCAATTGTCTAATTTCCCCTGAGCTTCAAGCGCCATGGAATACCTTGCTGTGGATTCAGCATCCTTTTTGTTCTGCTTCAGATGGAAACGGAGTTTTTGGTATGGTAGAATAAGGTGGAATTCAGAGGAGGTCTGAGCATGACAAATCAAAGGAAGAAATATCCACCGGAGAGGAAAGTCGAGATTTTGCGTGAGCATCTGAAAAACAGAATGTCTGTATCAGAGGAATGCGAGAAATATGGAGTCAATCCCAATATGTTCTATAAATGGGAGAAGCAGCTTTTTGAGGAAGCCATTGAAACATTTTCCGGTGCATATGAACTATCCTGGATCGGAGTCCAAGAGGAAGTTCAAATATTACGTGTGCAACAACCGGTATAACTTTCAAAGTTGCGATCAGGTCTATGTCAGAGCAGTTGTGCTTGAACAGAGTGTGATCAAAGAGATCGGAAAACTGTCGGAAAGTCAGGTTGTGATCACCAAACTGATACGGGATTACGTGGCTCACAACAGGGCAAAACTGCCGGAGCTGGGGGAAAAAAAGAAAAGGATTATGAAGGAGATGGAACTGCTTAAGAAGGAGAAAACAAAATTATCGAAATGGCTGCTGAATAATGAGCTTACTCCCCAGGCTGTAAGTTACCTCAATACTCAGATCGACAAGTATGATGAGAAAGAACGGAAACTCCAGGAGCGGCTCTGGGAAATTGAGGATAGGGTCATTGCCATTCAAAAAGAGATAGTGAATGTTAAAGGGGTAGGAGATTATCTGAAGGATTTTGTTCGATCCTTTGAGGAATCGAATACTGGTGA
>CAZWME010000994.1:0-2193 GCA_964634515.1 uncultured Pirellulales bacterium
TAATGTGAACATGCTGGCTTCGAACCTTACCAGCCAGGTGCGGAATATCGCGCAGGTAGGCACCGCTATTGCCAACGGTGATTTAACCCAAAAAATCACCGTAGAAGCGCAGGGCGAGATATTGCAGCTCAAGGAAATAATAAACAAGATGGTTGACGATTTAAACAGGCTGGCCAACGAGGTCTCGAGGGTTGCTCAGGTTGCGGGTGCAGAAGGAAAGCTCAACGAACGGGCCAAGGTTGAAGGGGTTGCAGGCAGTTGGAGAAACATTGTCGATACGCTCAATGCACTGCTCGACTCCATTGTCAGCCCGGTACAGGAGGTCATACGGCTTGCCGTCGGCCTGTCGAAAGGAGACCTTTCGCAGAGGGTAGCAATTAACGCAAAGGGAGACATTAAAACCCTTGCGGACGCCCTGGGCAAATCTTTTGAAGACCTGGGAGGGCTTATACGATTAGCCATGGAAAGTTCAGCGAAAGTATCAGGCGCATCCAACCAACTGGCAACATCGTCACAACAGGTAAATGTGGCCTTAAGCCAAACGGCAAAAGCCACTAAACAAATAGCTGAAGGCGCAAAAGACCAGTCAGTGAAACTGGAAGCCAGCACCAAAATTGTGGCTCAGCTTTCCAACTCTATTCAGCAGGGCGCAACCAATGCCGGAATTGCGGCTGAGGTTACGCAGGGTGCGGCCAAGCTTGCAAAAACCGGCATAGACAGCGGCAAGCAGGCTGCCGACCGGTTACAGTCAATCGATAATATTGTAACGGGAAACACCACAACTATTAGAGATTTGGATAAGCGGACAAAAGAAATTGTGGTGATTATAGGCACAACTAAGGATATTGCCGATCAAACAAACCTGCTTGCTCTTAATGCGGCCATAGAGGCTGCCCATGCAGGGGAAGCCGGGCGAGGATTCGCGGTTGTGGCGGATGAAATCAGGAAACTGGCGGAAGCAACCAAAAAAGCGGCCGCCCAAATAGAAACAATGATCAGCGGAATAGGGGAAGCCACCACGGATATCGTCGTCAGTATGAGTACAGGAACACAGCAGGTTAGCGAAAGTATTGTTATCGTCAACCAGGCGCTTTCCATACTGGATCAAATCGGCGTCGGCACACAGGAAATTACCACCAAAGCTCAGGAGATTTCCCTGGCGACAACAGAGCAGTCGGGAATCGCCCAGACCGTTGCGAAGACCATTGAGGAAATTGCCACGACAAGCGAACAGGCTACCATGGGCGCCGGGCAGATGTCTACGTCCATTCAACAACAGACGTCCGCCATGCAACAGATGGCTTCTTCGGCTCAAAATCTTTCTACCGAGTCGGAAGAATTAAAGTTTGCACTCAGAAAATTCAGTGTAACCGGCGAACGCGAATACGATACTAAAAATCTAAAACAGGCTGTGTAAACATCTGAAAACAGTATAAAGAACGCGCTGCCAACGGATCGCAGAGAACCGGCATTGGTTAGCAAAAAAGGAGGCTCTATGACGGAGAAGGTAAAAACACTCTATAGAGGACAAGAGAAAAAGGTATTGGATGAAGCGCCAATCGTTCAGTTGATCATTTTTAAATTAGGAGAGGAGGAATACGGCGTGAATATCGATCAGGTCAGGGACATTGTAAGAACAGGATTTATTACCCCCATACCCGATTCCCCCGATTTCATAAGAGGCGTAACAAACGTGAGAGGTGAGATTGCAGTAGTAATTGATCCTAAGGAACGCTTTTTCCTGTCGATAGAGAAAGAAAACGGGGAAAGGCACATTGTCATGACTGTCCAGGAAAAGAACCTGCTAGGCCTTATTGTTGATGAGGTAACAGAAGTGATGAGAATTCCTGAAACGGAAATTAAACCCACTCCGGATCTTGTTACCAGAATAGACAAAACCTATGTGAGCGGCATGGTGACAACGGATAACCGGCTCATCACCCTGCTTGATCTAAACAAGGTGCTTTTGCAGGAGGAACTTGCGAAACTGGCGAAACTCGCCGGAAGAGCCGGCCAAAGTAAGGAGAAAAAATCAGGGATCAAAGAGGACTATCCCGGGGCTAGTGCGGCGCATGCAAAACGCATACAAGAGGATACAGTTCCAAAAGAGGTAAAGGAAACAACCCAAAACCCAGAAGTTGAGGTAAACCAATGAAAAAAATACTAATTGTTGACGATTCCATGTTTATGAGG
>CAZWME010000995.1:0-2192 GCA_964634515.1 uncultured Pirellulales bacterium
TGGCCATAAGGAGTTAACAGTTGGATAGAAACCAGATTACAAAATGGCTCAAAGCCCCTGCCAAGATGGCAAATAAGTATTCGCTACACGCGATATATTTTTGCACTGGCTGTGGAATTATTGAAATTCCTCCGGTTATAACTGCACGGTGGGACGCAGAGCGATTTGGAGTTATTCCGGCAGCAACACCAAGGCAGGCAAATTTGTTTTTAATTACAGGATATGTTTCTGTAAAAACCTTAAGGGCTATTATAAGGACCTATGAACAGATGCCCGAACCCAAATATACTGTAGGTTTTGGCTCTTGTCCTATAAATGGCGGAATGTACTGGGATTCTTATAATACTATAAAGCATCTGGATAAGTATATTCCTATAGACGGCTGGATTTCCGGCTGTATGCCAAGGCCGGAGGCAATATTTATTGCCGTGACGCACCTTTGGACACTGATTGATAAAGAAATGGCAAATGGCTATATAAAATATAGAAAAAACTACCAATCTTACAGAAGAAATCAAGAGCTGGCTTTGGGCAAACTTGAGTGGCCGCCTTTATTCCCAGTAAGTAATGGCTCCCGAGAAAAAGAACAGTGAATAAATCAATAAAAGAAAAACTCGAATCAACTTTCAAAGATTTAAAAGTAATTATTCCTGAAGAGAGCAGAATAGCCGTAACTGCTGAAAATCATAGTGTCTTGGCTATTTTGAGATTTCTCAAAGACACCGGCTTTAACCACTTAGCTCTTATTTCCGCTGTGGACTGGATAGAAGACGATTGTTTCGAGCTATGTTTTATACTTACTTCTTATATGCAAAACAATGTTGAATATACGGATAGCCAAAGGCTGCATATAATTCTAAAGACGCCGATTCCAAGAGAAAAACCACAGTTCCAGACGGCAATCGGTATTTTCCCGAATGCCGAGCCCTATGAGCGTGAGTTACACGAGCTTTTCGGGATAAAATTTGAGGGGCATCCGAGATTGACTCCGCTTCTGCTGGAACGTGAGTATGAAATTCCACCTTTTAGAAAAGATTTTGACACCAGAAAATATGTAGAGGATGTTTTTAGTATTATTCCTTCGGTAGAAAATAATAAATGAGCGTATGTAAATCATGACTGAATTGAACCAGACAAATATAGAAAAAACGCTGTCTAAAATAATCCATCCCGAGATCAACTACAGTTTAGTCAACCTCGGGATGATTGAGGATGTGGTATATAAACAAAAGCACGTCTCACTTACTCTGAAGCTGCCCCTTCTACAGGTTCCTGTTAGAGAGATACTGATTGAGAGCATAAAAAAGGCGTTCTCTGATATGGATAGCTCTGTACAGGTAGAAGTAAATATTGAACAGATGGTTCAAGAACAACGCGATAAATTTGCGAAAATGGCTAAAGAAGGATGGAAATTTTGACCAAAAATTCAAATAGTCAAACAGGTGTCTCTGCCAGAGAGCTTGAACTTTATTTTGGGCCCCAGCACCTGGGTATGGTTGGTAATTTTAGTATTACGCTTAAGGTTGAGGGCGACCGTATCTTGGAGGCCCAGGCCAATCCCGGTTATCTACATCGCGGTTTTGAAAAACTGATGGAGTATAGAACCTGGATTCAGAACTTTCCCCTGGTATGCAGAATAAATTTAGTTGAGCCGGACCATAATGAAATGGTATACGCAATGGCGGTCGAAAAGCTGGCGAAGATAGAAGTCCCGGAAAGGGCAAATTATATAAGGAGTATTTACCTTGAGCTTGCGCGGGTTGGCTCTCATCTATTTGGTTTGTGGGCGTATGCAAATATGCTCGGTTTTGATACCGTGGCTCAGTGGGCGATGTATCACCGAGACCTTGTTTTAGATCTATTTGAAGAACTCACCGGCGGCAGAGTCTATCACATATACATTTGGCCAGGGGGCGTTAGACGCGATTTCCCGGAAGGGTTCAAGGATAAAATTGTAAACACCCTGCACTCAATAGGCGGCTGTGTGCCGGATTATGATGCCACCTTTTTTAACAACCGTTTATTCTACAAAAGAGCAAAAGGGATAGGCAAAATAACCCGGGAACAAGCGAAACAATGGGGGGCAACGGGACAAACTTTAAGGGCAACAGGGATGAAATTTGATATCAGAAAGGTTGAACCTTATGCCGCCTACGACAAGGTGGACTGGGATGTCCCTGTAAGAGAAGACG
>CAZWME010000996.1:0-2192 GCA_964634515.1 uncultured Pirellulales bacterium
CCTTTTTCGGCAAATTTCACGCAATAAAATTTCATGTCGCTGCGTTTACCGCTTTTCCAAGCACCACCATGAATGAAGATAACGGCGGGAGTGGCTTTTTTGAGCCCTTTAGGCAGGTAAAGATCCAAATGGAGTTTACGTTCACCAACGAGTCCATACTCTATATCGAGAATTTCTTCAATGTTATCTGGCGTGGAAACATCCCCGGTATCGATCAACTTGATCTGACCGAGCAAGATGGCGGTCTTGACAGCCAGTTCATCTGCATAACCTTCCGGGATGGGCGGAACTTCTATTGCTTTCACAGCAAAAGTGAAACCACATAGGTAGAAGATTAATACTCCCAAAAAAATATTTCTCATCATTTTCTTTACCCCATCTTTATAGTCTGAAATTATCAATACTAAATGCCGGTTGATTATCACAGAGAGTTTAGGATACTGTCAATATTTCACAGATTTTTCTACTGCATTTATCTACCAGTCGCTTCTTTTTGCCTTCATAAACAGTGACTTTGTGTACTGTAGTGTCTATAATAGCACAATATGCAATTCGATTTCAATATCTTTAGTCGTAACACAGCGTTACATGCCTGATGGATCAGCAAGATTCCTACGATATTTGCTTGATTCACAGCTTTAATTTGTTATAATATTATCTAAGATCAAAGGCTTGTTATTGATGTTAAGTGCATTGGTAAATGCCGTTCAAGCATTAATAAAGGTAATGAACTGATCTTGTGAGCGTGATGTTAAGAACTTTCCAGAGATTCACATTTTAGGAGGTAAGGCAATGAAGAAGTCGTTAATTTATGCAATTGTAGTATTTGTAACGGCAATGTGTCTTCCGTTCTCTTCTGCGTCGGCTGGCGATCAACTTATCACTGTCCCGGATGCGGGCTTTGATGACCACGTTCTGAATGTGGGTGGTTACGCATATATTGGCGAGGCTGGTTATACCGGGGCCTGGCAAAGTCATACCGGCGGCAACCAGGCCTGGATTGATTACGGTTATTATGCGGACGACCCCCGAGGGCCCTGACTTGCCGGCTCTGAGCGGCAACAATAAAGCGTACGGGAATGATGACTCCGATGACTATATTTACCAGATTCTGGACGAGACATTTGTTGAAGGCGCAACGTACACCTTAAGTGTCTGGGTGGGATTAGCGTGGGAAGGCTATGATGATTACTTGTCCCTCTACTTTACCGGAGAAGATTACACAGATGAGCTGGCTGAGATTAGCGGCAACGGGCCGGTTGGTTCCTGGGGGCAGGTGAGCTTAGTATATACCGCCACCGCCGCCGACGCCGGCAACAGAATCGGGATAAAAATGCAAGGGGCTACCTACGTCACCTTTGAAGATGTAACGCTGCATGGCCCCCCCAAAACAAGGGATCCACAGCCGGCTGATGGTGCCCTGGTTATGGACACCTGGGTGAACCTTTCGTGGACGCCGGCAAATTTTGCAGTTACGAACGATGTTTATATTGGTGATAATTTCGATGACGTAAATAACGGGGCTGAAAACACATTCCAAGGCAACCAGACAGGCACGTTTATTGTTGCCGGTTTTCCCGGATTCCCATTGCCGGACGGTCTTGTCAATGGCGTGACCTATTATTGGCGAATCGATGGGATTAACGATACAAACCCGAACAGTCCGTTGAAGGGGAACGTCTGGAGCTTCACGGTTGTACCCAAGATAGCCTATAGTCCCGATCCGGCTGATGGCGCTGAGTCTGTAGGTATCGATGACAGCCTTAGCTGGACGGCTGGTTTCGGTGCGAAACTGCACACCGTTTACTTCGGCGAGAATTTTGACGACGTGAATAACTCTGCTGGAGGTTCTCCTCAGGGAACTACTAACTTTACTCCCGGCCCACTTAAAATGGCCAAGACTTACTACTGGCGCGTTGATGAGTTCAATTCAGTGGAAACACATAAAGGCAATGTCTGGAGCTTCACGACCGAAGGTGCTGTTGCGGCACTTGATCCGGCTAATGGTGCTGTGGATGTAACGCAAACCCCTGTTCTAACCTGGACACCGGGATTTGGTGCTTCATATGACGTTTACTTCGGTACCGATGCAAGTGCACTTGAGCTTAAAGGAAGTGGAAACCTCGGTTCAGAGAGCTATGAACCCGGACAGCTTGAATGGAATACTACCTACTACTGGCGTGTTGATGAGG
>CAZWME010000997.1:0-2187 GCA_964634515.1 uncultured Pirellulales bacterium
CGGTTTTAGATCGTAAATGGGATCCTCATGCCCACCCAGGGTCAGACGAATATCCGTAGCCCAATCAAGCAGTTTGTCAAGTGAATTCAAGTAATGCTCCAAGCCTGTCGAAAGAGTCAGGCGTTCGGGTGATTGGTGGGGAGTGATATTACTAAGGACATGATCACCGCTGAAGAGAATGTCATCAAGGCGGATGACGACATGACCAGCGCTGTGACCGGGTACATGCAGCATTTCAAACGGTCCTACGCGCATATCTTCAGCCTCATACGTGAAATCAACGCGCACAGAATGATGAAGACTCTTTGTAATCATATACAAATCGATCAATTGGGACCGGTGTTCGTCATCAACTCCGGCTTCGATTAAGAAGGTACCTAAGCGGCGGGCTGCAACAGCCAGACGTTCTTCATAATTCGTTAAATTGCGTAAATCCAACTCGTGAACCCCTATTTCAGCTTCTGTGCGAGGTCTTACATATGAAAGTCCTCCGAAGTGGTCTATATGAGAGTGCGTGATAAAGACATGGGTTAAATCAGACAGTTCCAGTGATTCGCCGATAACTTCGGAGACTTTTTTGAAACCGTCTTCCAACTGCTGGTTGCTCTCACCAAACCCAGAACCCGTATCAATCAAAACACGGTAGGAACCCCACTCATTGCTTTCCACAATTACGAGATATACGAAGCCATCCAATCCAGGAAACAACTGAAGAGGAACCTGAAAAATTTTAGCACCCTTGTTAGATACGTAATTCTTGACTTCCATAATGAAGGTTCGAAACCGGTCAGGTAATCCTGCGAGCTAACAAACCCCTTAAAGCTAAATCAGCGATATTCTCAGCAATCTCGTCTGCTGAAAGGCGTCCCTCGGGCTTGTACCATGTAATTGTCCAATTCATCATTCCCAGTAGAGCGCGTGCAGCCAAAGCTGGGTCAGTGCATTCAAACACGCCCTGGGACAAACCCTGGTAAATTAAATCCCGCCATAAATACTCGAATCTATCTCTTCGAGGTATATGGCGGGTATGAAGTTCCGGATCTAAAGAACGATGCTCCATGAGCAACACCGCGGCGCGCTCGCGGTTGTTTATCAAAGTAGTCAGGTAGACACTCACTGCCTGGCGTAGCTTTTTATCCGGAGGCAAAGGTTGTTCCAGAACATGTTGAATCTGGTCTATGAGCAAATCAAGGGCTTGATCCAACAACTCAACGAGTATTTCTTGTTTGCTGGAAACGTGGTGGTATAGACTGGCTTTCTGGAGATTTACCGCCTCGGCGATATCCTGCATCGAGGTAGCATGGAATCCTTTCTGACTGAAAATGAATACAGCCGCTTCCAGGATTTCCTCTCGCGTCATGTAGTCTCCCTACCGAACGGTCGGTAGTTATAGAATACCAAATTTTCGTTTCAATGTCAAGTAATTTTGATTTTCTTGATTTTGATTTTCTTGATTTTGATTTTCTCAGCCATTCCAAAGGAATATCTTCTGCAACTTCATGCACAGCAACTCCATGCCCACTTGACTTTATTCAACGTCAGGTGTGTAATTGTGAGATTGTGCTTTTGCTCATGTAAGCAAGACTCCCAAAAAAATCACGTACCACTTATACAGGATAAATGGACACATCCGCAAGGGCAAAGAAAGACCTACCCTTAATAATCATTTTCAGAACATGGTGGCCGTTAGCCGCAAGTTGGATGTTGATGAGTTTAGAGGGACCCGCAGTAAGCGCTATCATTGCACGCCTGCCGTACCCTACGATAAATCTGGCTGCTTATGGGGGTATTGTTTTTCCCATTGCACTGATCATCGAAGCACCAATCATCATGCTATTGGCTGCCTCCACTGCTCTAAGCAAGGATTATGCTTCTTACCAAAAACTGCGCCGATTTATGATGCTGGCTGGGGGCAGCCTGACATTGCTGCATATATTGGTTGCTTTTTCGCCCCTCTATTATGTAGTCGTTGTAGGAATTATCGGTGCGCCGGAAGTGATAGTTGAACCAGCGCGCTATGGCTTAATGATCATGATACCCTGGACCTGGGCGATCGCCTACCGGCGGTTCAATCAGGGTGTTTTAATCCGCTTTGGTCATTCACAAACTGTTGCAATAGGCACCGGAATCCGCCTTACAACGGATGTCTTAGTTCTAGTAGGTGGTTATTTAATCGGCAGTATCCCA
>CAZWME010000998.1:0-2184 GCA_964634515.1 uncultured Pirellulales bacterium
ATCCTGACCATCCAGGTAAAATGTAATATCTCCACTTGAGATTGTGGCGTTTTCTTGTACCGTGAGTGCAACGTGGTGCCATTGGTTGTCAAGTACATTGGTGTCGGCCTGGACATTGCCGCCATTTGTGTCAAAGCGCAGTCTGCCGGAGTTGACCCGAAATTCGATTCGCTGACCTGCACCGGTGCTGCCCCAGCTTATCATCTGACCATTGGTTTCTGTTTTAATCCAGGCGGTTATGGTGAAGGCATTTGTTCCCATTATCCCCATGTAACCATCCATTATGACAAAGTCACCGGCGTTGTCCAGCTCCAGCGCGTCACCATCGTAGCCGCCCACCCACAACGGGTCGCCACGTATTGTGCCGTGATGGCCATATCCGGAAGAATCTGTCAGGAAGCCGGAACCATCATCGTCAAGTTTCCACCAGGCGGCAAGGTCAGGATCATAAATTGGTATGAAAGGTTCTGTTCTAAAGCTCCAAACATCACCTTTATATGTAGCAGTGCCGCCGAATTCATCTACCCGCCAATAGTAAACTTTATTGAATTCAAGTTCACCTGGAGTGTATTCTGCATCGGCATAAGTGCTTCTTCCAGTGGCATTGTTCACGTCGTCAAAATTGTCACCAAAGTACACGTTATGGAATTTCGTTTCAATGCCGGGCGTCCAGGTCAGAGTTACATTGGGATCGACAAATCTGCCGCCATCAGAAGGATTGGATTGCGTAGCTGTAAAGGCCGGAATTATAAAACTCCAGATATCACCTTCGACTATCGTAGCATCGGCCTCAACTTCATCGATACGCCAATAGTAGGTTGTGCCGGGCACCAGACCTTCGGGATAAGGAAAAGGTGCAAATCCAACAACAAAATTCGTATCGGTTTGATTAACGAGAAAGGCGTTCTCGGCGCCTGCATTTACGTCGGCAAAATTATCACCGAAGTACACATCGTGTGAAACCGCACCACCGCCGGCCGTGAAGTCAACACTTATCCATGTGTCCGAATGTACGGCACCATCGGCAGGGACAGGTTTATGGGCCATTGGAGGGACAGCCAGATTCCTTACCTCCTCGGCCGACAGAACACGGTCATACACACGGACTTCGTCCATCTGCCCAATGAACCATCTGTTCGAGCCGTTGTACTGACGTGCTATTGAGAGATCGAAGTTCTCGACGATATTAAAAGCATTTGAACTTGTACCAGTCCTCGTATCATCTTCGCCATCGAGGTAAAGTATCACCTGTGGATATGAAATGGTTGAATTTTCTTGAACGGTAAGGGCAACGTGGTGCCATTGGTTATCGCTGACATTGGTATCACCCTGCCGGTTACCGGAGCCGTGCTCGACGCGGAGCCTGTACTC
Source organism: uncultured Pirellulales bacterium (assembly GCA_964634515.1). Lineage (GTDB taxonomy): Bacteria > Planctomycetota > Phycisphaerae > Sedimentisphaerales > Anaerobacaceae > NIOZ-UU13. The sequence goes on from CAZWME010000998.1 coordinate 1,372, forward strand.
GCTGACGCGGAATTCGACTTTTTCGGTGCCGACATTATTTCCCCAGCCGACAATCTCGCCGTTAGCGGCGGTCTTAATCCACGCAGTTATGCTGAAGGCGTGTCCTCCAAGGAGCCCTTTATAATCACCTATATTTACGTAGTCCGGGTCACCGGTAAACTGCATAGCCTGTCCGAAAAGGCCGGGCACAAACTGTGGCTCACCGTTTATCGTGCCGTGGCGGTCATTGCCGGAATAGTCAAGCACGGTACCTGTACCCTCATCGTCAAACTTCCAATAGCCGACAAGACCTGCATCCTGAGCATTCACTGTGCCGGTCAAAGCCACACCAAGCACCAGGACAAGTGAAACGTAATACTTTACTTTTTCAGACATAATAATCCTCCTTAAAAGTTAAGATAACACTACAAACTGATATTTCTATTTTCAGTAAATTCGGCGCCTTCCAACGAAACTTATTTAAGACTTGCCACAACCTCCTTTATCCCAAGAGCCGATATTAAAAGACTAAATTCGGGGTATCGGGCTTGCCAATCACCAAAACTCGGTAAAAATAAGGACTGCGCCCGGAGGAAGACCATAAATCCACAGTTGCCCGGCTGTATGGGCACATACATTATCCACTATATTTATACCAAATCGGCCGTCTTTTGGTCAAGTGAAAAGTAATGCCGAACGAGTCGTCCTTTTGTAATGATTTTTGTCAGTCCAATCGGTCGACGGTTATGTATTTTTCCTTTTTGCATTGACAGAACAAGAGGATTTGGTGTATAATATGTTGGGTAAATGTTATTAATCAGGTAGTGTAGTAAG
>CAZWME010000999.1:0-2177 GCA_964634515.1 uncultured Pirellulales bacterium
CTGCCACTCCTGTGTTTATGTCCACTTTATCCACATAATGAGGCAAAAACTATCCGTTGTTTCCATTGTTTCCATACAGTTCCAATCTGGTTGAATCCAGAAAAAATTTTCATGAAGTCGTTTTAAAAACATCTCTATATATGGTCATATTAACTAGTAAACACCATACATATCAATGTCTTATTACGCATTAGACTGAGATGCACCAGTGGCACATCAAAGGAACCCCGAACCTACTAGTATAAAGAATAAAAGAGGTATCCTCCCTGTACAGAATCTAGTCAAATTCAAGTACAAGGAGGAATCCCATGTCACAACAAAAGGTATCAAGGAATTTAGCACAAGTCAAGAGGGGCGCACTGCATGTTGGTGTTGATCTAGGATTGGAGAACAATGTGGCGATAGTGATTAGTGAACACGCCGAGCGATTGGATCGATTCCGATTTTCAAACGATCGTGATGGATATGAATACTTCCAACGACGGATCGATAAGCTTCGGCGAGAAAATAAAGCTCCCGAAGTTATGGTTGCAGTGGAGCCCACTAATTATCTGTGGAAACTGCTCGCCTCTGACCTTGAACAAAAGGGGCTTTCATACCGTTTGGTAAATGCCTACACCGTCAAGAAACATCGTGAAGGAGACCAGTTGGATCGCTCAAAGGACGATCCCCGGGATGCCTTTACGATTGCAGATCTCTCACGAACGGGAAAATGCACTGAAACACAACTGCAGCATGGTGCCTATGCTGAGCTGCGCCAATATATTTCATTGTATTATCGCCTGAAGCGGCAGGTCCGCAGAGAGAAACAGCACATCTGGCATGCTGTTGGCCAGCTCTTTCCTGAGTTACCCAGGATATTCCGGGATATCACCGGGGAGACAGCCAGGGCCATGCTTATCACCCATGCTGCAGCCCTCGAAATTCGAAAGATGTCTGAGGAAGAGTTCATCGCCAGAGTGCGGTGTAGATTTGACGGAAAACGTTTCTATGTTTCCCGCTTGCGATCTGCTTATCGTCTGGCAGTGAACTCTGTAGGGGTCAACCACGGGGTTCAAGCGCTGCAATTAGCACTAAAACTCCATGTGGAAAGCCTGAATCGGCTGCTAATCCAAGAAAAACAACTTATAAATGCCCTGCAGGCTTGTTTTTTATCCTTACCTGAAGCCAATTCTTTGCTTTCAGTCAAAGGGATTGGTACCCTTGCAGGAGCAACTATTCTGGCAGAGATTGGTGACCCCACACGCTTTCGACACGCTGGTCAACTGGTCAAGTTGGCTGGCATCCAACCCACCCCCAATAGATCGGGACGCAAACAGAGAAGTGCCACACCAATGTCTCATCAAGGTCGGCCTCGTCTTCGATCTGCCTTGTACTTTACTTGCCTACGATTGATCCAGGTCGATCAGCGGTTTTCTATCCTCTATCATCGTCTACAGCACCGAAAGAAAAACCCTCTGACCAAAATGCAGGCCGTGGGCGTCCTGATGAATAAACTCCTGCATATTCTTTGGGCATTGATCAAGAAACAAGCCCAATATCAACCACTATACGCTCGCACTCTTGAAACGTAGCTCTGTCAGGCAGTTTGTTAGTGAATACCTATTTGAAGTTTGTGGCTAGGCTTCAGGGGACACCGGTTTACCTACTTGAGGCGGTTGATGACCTCGTGAATCAGCATGGCTGCCCCTTGCTGCTTGATGCATATCGAATAAAGTATGTTGAGGCCTTGGCGGACCTCGGATGAACTAGTTTGAACTCAAGAATTCCAGCTCGGGGTTTGTTCCCGATTTTATTAGCCATGATCTTTGACATCCAAACAGCCAGATAGATGCTTCTATTTTTGCTTCGGCTTAATTCTGCTAAAACTATTTGTTTGCAGAACTAAGTTTACATTGTTCAGGGAGTGCTTGACTTATTCTTTATAGTATGCTGATTAAGAGTCAGTTGCTCCCAATATAGAAAATATTCGTTATGGGAAAGAATCATGCAGGAAATTGTCACACTGTCTCATTTTGTCACATTTTGTCACATATTTACCCAATTTTGGGTTTTTTAGGGAAAACGAAATGTCCAGTCGGGGCGAGAGGATTCGAACCTCCGACCTCTTGCACCCCATTCAACGGCAGAAGTGTCCACAGCGTAGTACAGCGTCCATTGTGGCCACAGGTTATAAA
>CAZWME010001000.1:0-2175 GCA_964634515.1 uncultured Pirellulales bacterium
CGAGCTGTTCACACAAATCCAGAAACTCATGAGTGCCGAAGGCGTTGGTTTCTTTGACCCTGCCCCAATGGGTATTGATCATACCTGGACGTTGTTCACGTGGGCCTATACCTTCTTTCCAGTGATACTCGTCGGCAAAGCAACCGCCCGGCCATCGCAGCACCGGTATCTTAATCCGCTTCAAAGCCTCGACTACGTCATTACGAATACCGCGCGTGTTCGGAATTTCAGAATCCTCACCTACCCAGAGACCATCGTAGATACACCTGCCCAAGTGCTCTGAGAAGTGGCCGTAAATATTCCTGTTAATAGTGTCCTTACCTTCGTCGGTATGTATAACCAGCTTGTTTATCCCTGATTTTCCCTGCTCCGCATTGTCAACAAAAGGTGTTGGGGTACAACCAGCTATCAATGCCGCAATCACAAGGCAAATTATTCCTTTATTTTTAGTCACTACAAAAAACCATTTCCTAATCTCACTGCATTTCATTTTCATGTCCTTTTAAAATAAAATCAGAGATTTTGCCGGCACGAGAAATGGGATCTTACTTAAGCTTATGATCCGACGGTTTAAGGCCTTTTTTATACTTGCCCATACCAATCTGATTGGGATTATACTCGCCGACAAAATCAACGTTACTTTTGGCCGGAATCTTATCTTCCATTTTCATCGCCCAGAAGCATGCGTTGACGAGCAGACGCCGGAAACCTTCATTGTTAAAGTCAAACGAGTGTCCCATTGTCGTTGTGAAAACGCGTGAGGTCTTGCCTTTTTCGCCCGTGTAGGTCTTTGTCCATGCAACAGGCACCAGTTTCTTATCCGGATTAGGTTTGTCACTCGGTTCCATACCGGAAAGAACCTGTCCCATAATCAAAGGCTTGCTGTCACCGGTCAGCGTCGTTAAACCATAAACGTCGGAAGGGCCCCAGATGTCATCAATACCTTTTACTATCGGGTGGTTTTCCATACCTTTTGCGATAAGCCCGCGTGTACTTTCCACATTGTGATGTCCATAGTGATTAATCCACGTCTCACCAAAAACCTGCCGACCATATCCGCCGTCTAATTCCTTGCTTCGAAAACTGTACTTTGCGTAGGGACTCTTTTTATTCTTAGTGTAATTGAAAGCATGTGTAGCTGTCCTCAAACCAATGATGGGCTTGCCGGAGTTCGTATAGTCAATGATGTATTTCATCTGTTTATCAGGCAGCTCACGGAAACGCAGAAACATTACCATCAGATCGGCCTTGTTGAGAGCTTTGAGCCCGGGAATATTGTCAAGTGTACTCGGATCTATTTCGCCGGTCTCTTTGTTTACGGCAAAAAGCAAAGTGCACTTAAAACCCTGTCGAACAGCTAATATCCTGGCAAGCTGGGGCATCAGGTCCTCCGAGCGGTATTCATCATCGCCGATGACAAAAACAATGTGCTTGCCCTTGCCCGGGCCTTTTCGCCCTCTGAGAACCACTCCTGACTGGGCGTCAACCACACCGGCTAAAAGGAAAGCCAATAACATGAAAACCAGCATAAAAAGATTAATGGAATGTTTTGTCTTGTTCATCTTCATCTCCTTTAATATTTACTCAGTAATAGTCACATTTATAAACAGATCTGAAGTATAACAAATACCTTCTTGTTTTACAACCCCTTCAACCATATCAAGCATTTTAGTCTCGTAAATTCACCTGTACAAAAATATTTTAAAAAAAGCCAAAGCAGATTGATTTTTAAGTCAGATTTGGTATATTAGAGAGTTCGACTTTCAATTAGATACCGAACGGACACAAAATGGGAAATATGAAATTTAGGAGAGGTACTATGATCAGAAGGACATATTTTTCGATTTTTAGCTTAGCGTTAATACTATGTCTGTTGTGGACTACTTTTATCCAGGCCGGGGACAAGCCAAAAACTCTTGATACCGACCCGAATCTTGCCGGCTGGTGGAAGTTCGATGAGACATCAGGCAAAACCGCTGCAGACTCTTCGAAAAACAATCGCAAAGGCACTCTCAAGGAAGGTATATCTTTCGAAAAAGATTCTACCTCAGGGAGGATATCAAAGGCTCTGAAGTTCGGCCGCGGCGATGGTTATGTGCAGATAACCAAATACAAAGGTGTTACAGGAACACGGCCCCGAACCGTAGCAGCATGGTGCAGGACGGAAGAAACAAG
>CAZWME010001001.1:0-2175 GCA_964634515.1 uncultured Pirellulales bacterium
GAAAAACTCATCGTCAAAAGGGCCCCCGAACGGCAGGTCGGGTATGGTCGTGTACTGCTGGGTTACGACCTGGTTGACCTTGATGCTGACGACGGCGGGCGAGGCCTTCTCGGCAATAGATGCGAAGGCCTTGCCCATCGCGCGGAGCGCATCGATACTTTTGGAATCCTCGGCGAGGGCCAATAAAGGCGAAATTATCAACAAAAGGGTGAAAGCAACAAAAATAAGACGACGTTTTGCAGCAGGAGCACGTTCCGGTAAATCTAAAACAGCTTTCATTTTTGGCCTTTCAATTTGTCAAAGACAACAAAGGGGACGTCCCAATTCCATTTTCATCGAACGCGCAATTCTCTACGCCAAACCTGTACGATTGGGCCGAAGAGAAGTTCGGGCGCTCTGCGTATTTACCGGCTGTGACAGAGAAATATTTCTACAGTCGGGAACTTGTGAAAGTGGCTCGTGATGACCCATATCGACAGTCACTTCGGTATTCGCTACGTGCTGTCCAGTGTCCGGCATATTCTGAAGGGCATGGCCGGCGCCAATTCCAAATCGCAGGTATTAAAGCTCTTCTCGGCCTCGCCCACCACGTCAACGGCCTAACGCAGCTAAGGCCATTGGCGAGATACGAAATTTTACCCGCCGCAGGCGGGACGAGATGCGAGACCTGTCCTTAGTGTAGTCGAAGGATACGAATTACTGCTGTAAAATCAACTGATTTTGAGAGGTATTTCGCCACAGAGAGCACCGAGTGGCAATTTGCCGTATTTTAGCAGGATATATCGCTTTACTTGCCTTTTGGTTCATATATAATATGCGTCCAGCACCCGGGTTCAGGAGACCTTGAGGGATGATTTACGTGAATTGAACGGCGGCAGGGCAAGGAAAGCTCGGCAGTCTTCAAGCTAAGTTGGGGGCTTGTTGAGTCTTTGCAGATTGGCTTCCGAAGGTTAGTTTAATATTAACCGTTATTTTGAAAAAGGGGATTAAAAATGGTTAAGATTAAAATTGGACCGATTGAAAAAGATTTACAAGACGCTCATGAGAGTTGGATTAACCAAGAGATTAATCAATTGAGAAAGGCTGGGCAACCGGTATGCGTTCGAGTGAGAATTCAGACCGACTCTTTAAACTTCACTCTTGCAACACCCGGTTGCGGCGGAGGCGGTGGACGGAGACCAGATCCTAGCGAACAGAAGATTTTTGACCTTTGGAAAAAACACGGGTTGAATGAAGGCAATTTTCCCGGCGGACAGTTAGTTGCTTTTATTAAACAGCTTCAGAAATTATTGTGAAGTAGAAATTATACAAATTGTAAGCAATTCTTATTTAAAGAAGGGCGTTAGGTATGAGTATTGTACCATTTTCCGAGAATCTAAAACCTAGTAGAAAAAAGAAAGTTGATACTTGGTTTTTTTATGACGAATCATCGAAGCCAATTTTTAAAACAAAGGAGATATTTAAGTATTCAAAAAGAATAGTTGCTCATCCATATTCAGCCAGCAGAATACACGGCATAAAATCTAAAAAAGTGAAGACTATAGAATTTATTGGTTGGGATAGAATCGAAGACATTCCGAAAGAATTCAATAAGAAAGGTCGGCTCGGTTTGAACGACCAGAGCATTAAAATTTTAATGCGCCCTCTCTACAGAAAGTTTCCCATGTTCAATAAACTTATTGTTCAGAAACAAGGCCAGAACAGATTCTCCAAACAGACGATAAGACTTAGCTGGGGGAAATTGGAGCCATTGGTGAAAGACATAAGAAGAGAGTCTAACTACAGCAAGGCAACTATACGTAATATGTCTGTAAATAGCCTAGCCTCTCTTTCCAATAGGTTTACCAAAATCAGCAGGACCATCAAAAAGAATGAAATTTTTAGATTTCTTCAAAGATTTGATAATGTAGACAACTTGTCCAAGGAAGATGCCTCTTCATTATCAGAATTGGTTGCCTCAATTCCTGGTGGTAGTATTTCTGTTACAACAAACTTCATAGAGGCCAAAAACAAGATTAATGTTGCGTACATTGAAGATATAATCAAAAAATGCAAGAAGTTGCTTTCCGTAAAGACCAAAAATGAAAAAGACTGGCAAAACTTTCTGGCTAATCATGGCTGGATATTAACCAGCCTCTTTCCTTACGAAGTGATCCTTTACAAGAAAGAGGCATA
>CAZWME010001002.1:0-2171 GCA_964634515.1 uncultured Pirellulales bacterium
TGACCTCCATCGTGCTCGATCCCGAGAGTCCCAAAAATTCACGAACGCTTTACGCCGGGGTGTTTATGGAAGGCGTGTACAAATCAATCGATGACGGTAAAACATGGGCGCTGAAGAAAAAGGGCCTTGGGCACAAGCAGAACATGCGAGTTTCTCGTGTGAGTCTGCACAATGACGGTACACTTTTTGCAATGGTATGCGCTAAGCGTTCGGCGTATGGAAAACCGCTCATGAGTGAGGGTGTAGGCTTGTACCTATCCAGAGACGCCGCAGAGACCTGGGAAAAGGTCAATACTTCCAAGCTTTTTTTGTATCCCAAGGACTTTACAATCCATCCGGATGACAGCAATATAATTCTTATGGGCGCATGTGATTCGAGCCGGCAGGATGAGAGCGGGGGATTGTATTACTCAGAAGATGGCGGTAAAACATGGAGACGTATCGGCCGCAAAGCACGCCAAACCTTTGGCGGATACTTTCATCCGCAATACAAAGGCTGGATATACATGACTCTAACTGAAGGAGCACCCGGTGCCGGCCTGTGGCTCACACGGGACAATGGCCGGACATGGGAAGCCTTCGCTGATCTACCGTTCTCGAATATTCAAAGGGTGGTTTTTGACCTATCAGATGATGATCTGATGTATATCACTACGTTTGGGGGCAGCGTATGGCGGGGACCGATCCTGCCGCATTGAGAATTAATGCAAATTCTGACTTGTTAGACATGAACAATACGTCATATTGACGCTATACTATATATAAGCTATACTAATCGCAGGACTGGAAGACGATTATATTTGCATCGATAGTAGCGTGTGTTTAATCCGGGTCCGCTTGAGTTATATACTTCAAGATTTTAATCTACAGTTAGTTGAGTAGATATAATATGGTTTTTTTCTTCAGGTACATGTTGCACCATAGTCGTCTTTTATTGATGGTGTCTTGTATTTTTTTTATGCTTGGCAGGAGCCGGGCCGCTCACGCCGAAGATATTGACATCGCACGCGAACAATTTAAGACCGGTCAATATAAAAAATGCCTTGAATTAACGCGAAAAGCCATCGATGACAGCACATACAGAAGCAGGAGATACTTGTGGATTCTGATGGTCGAGTCGCTGATGGCGATGGGCCAATATAACGAGGCCGCAAAAGAGGTTGACTTAGCCCTGCTTCGTTATCCGATGAGTTCTCGCTTATTAAAGCTTGGCCATAAGGCACATCTATACTGCGGCCAAAACGACCGTGCTTCCGAAATGCTTAAAAAAATCTACCGCTATGGAGGTTCATTCAAAATAGAATTCTGGGACCCGCCGGACCTGGTGGCTCTGGGAGAAACGCTGCTGCTTCTTGGATCCGAGCCAAGGATTATTCTCGAACAGCTTTTTAACCGTGCGTTAAGGATTGACCCGAACTGCCGTGAAGCCTATCTCGCCGCGGCTGCGCTGGCACTGGATAAGCAGGATTACGATCTGGCCGCCAGTCAGTATCGAAAAGCCCTTGAGCGATTCGGCGACGACCCTGACATGCATTGCGGTCTGGCTAAGGCATTTTACCATAGTGACAGGAATCTAATGATCAAATCATTAGATGCGGCTCTTTTTATAAATCCAAACCATGTGCCTTCGTTATTGCTTCTGGCCGAACATCAGATCGATTGCGAAGACTATGTTTCCGCGGGCAAATTGCTTGATAAGGCCGTGGCTGTTAATCCGTGGCACTCAGAGACCTGGGCTTTGCGTGCGGTTATATCTCATCTGGGCAATGACCCTAATTCGGTCAATCGCTGCCGCACTAATGCGCTGAAGTTTTGGCCAACAAATCCAGTAGTCGATTATCTGATCGGCAAAAAGCTGTCCCAGAAATATCGTTTTGCCGAAGGATCAGCATATCAGCGCCAGGCGTTGCAATTTGATACGAAATATCTTGCAGCAAAGAGCCAGTTGGCCGAAGACCTGCTTCGTCTGGGTGATGAATCAAATGGATGGACTTTGGCTGAGGAGGTTTACAAAGCCGACCAGTACAATGTTCTGGCCTACAATCTTGTCAATCTGCGCGATAACATGTCCACATTCAAAACTCTGACTGCGGACGGATTCGTTATTCGAATGGAAAAACTTGAAGCGGCCGTTTACGGCGAAAGAGTTTTGAAGTTGTTACAGCAGGCCA
>CAZWME010001003.1:0-2168 GCA_964634515.1 uncultured Pirellulales bacterium
CTTGCAATAGTCTTTACCTGCATTATAATTCAATAACAAGGCCAACAGCGGCATTGAGAAACTATGGAGCTGTGAATGAGAAACGGATTTCGACAAATCAGTTGCATATTGCATTTTATTGGTAATCTGCTGGAGATATTAGGCCTTATTCTTTTGTTCCCTCTGATAGTCGTTCTCGTGTACTGGGGTGAGGGGGATGGCTGGGTGACTGCAATCTCTTTCGTTATTGCATCTTTAATTTCATTTTCTCTCGGAATGATTTTACGCCATGAGTTTAAGCCGGCAACTCTTAATCCGGCCGGCTCTATGCTTATATGCGCTCTCAGTTGGCTTATTGTCTCGGCAATAGGTGCCCTGCCCTTTGTAATCGCGGCCAGATCGAATTACCTCGATGCTTATTTTGAAGCTATGAGCGGTTTTACTACCACCGGCATAACAATTTTTTCAGAGCTGCATCAAATGCCGAGGAGCTTAATTTTCTGGCGGGCGCTTACTCAGTGGCTGGGCGGCATAGGCATACTTTCTTTTTTCTTAGTGCTGACATTTCAGGCCGGCGGGGCTCATCATATCTTAGGAGCTGAAAGCCATAAGATTTCCTCCCGCAGGCCTGCTCCAGGATTGTTCCACACAATCAGAATAATCTGGACAATATATGTGATTTTTACTTTATTGGCTGTGGCCATTCTTGCAATCGAAAGAATGCCGGTTTTCGATGCCGTCTGCCACGGCCTAACCGCGGTTGCAACAGGTGGCTTTTCGCCTTATGACAGCAGCATCGAACACTACTACCTGACAGCTCACCCCAATTACAGGTTGATAGAATATACTCTGGCGTTAATAATGATGATAGGCGGAATCAACTTTCTGATTCATTACCGCATCTTGACGAAAGATTTTAAGGCCCTCTGGGATAATGTTGAAATTCGATACTGGTGGCGGCTCATAGCTGTTTTTGTGATTATCATTATGATCGAGCGTCTATACAGGACAGGCGCTTTTGAAGCCATTTTCAGACGTGGTGTCGCGGTGGACCTCGGAGAAGTTGAGCGATCATTCCGGCACAGCATATTCCAGGTTATTTCTATCCTTACAACGAGCGGTTTTACCACGATGAATATAGGCTCTGATTTTTTCGGTGTCGCAGCTAAGCAATTGTTTCTGATTATGATGGTTATTGGCGGCTGTGTTGGTTCAACGGCGGGAGGCTTTAAGGTTTTACGCATTGCTATACTTAATCGGCTGATGTTTAGAGAGATTTTCAAGCTGAGAACCTCCGGCAAGGCATCTACAGGATTGATAATCGACCGGAAAATATTATCCGAGGATGAAGTGCATAGGATAGCAGCCTTGTTTTTTACATGGATGGTATTATTGTTTTTTGGAGGAGTGATTACCGCTCTGTTTTCAAAACATGGTCCGTGGGCATCATTTTCAGGGATGTTTTCTGCGATGGGCAATATAGGCCCTTGCTATATCTCGGGCCCGGATATGATAGATATTCATCCTGTTGTGAAACTAACGTATATTTTTGGCATGCTTGCAGGAAGACTGGAAATATTGCCGGTATTACTTTTATTTTCAAGGAAGGCCTGGAGATAAAAGGTCAAAGTAACAATCAATTAGCATATTATCCATAATTGGAGGTAATAAAAATGTATATTGTTATCACTGGGGGCGGAATGGTTGGGGGCGGGCTTGTTCGAATGTTACTGGATAACAAACATGATGTGGTATTAATCGAGCAGAACAAGGAGACCTGTGACAAGTTATATGCCGAAACTGGAGTTGTTGCAATTAACGCAAGCGCTACGAGCATCGAAGCTTTGAATGAGGCGGGCATAACCAAAGCCGATGTCTTAGTTGCTGCAACGGGCCAGGATGCCGACAACCTTGCCTGTGCAATTTTAGCCAAAAGTTTTGAGGTACCCCAAATCATAGTCAGGATGAGAGATCCCGCATATAAAAATGCTTATATAGTAGCTGGAGTGCATTCAATTGTTCGGATGACCGACCTGATGGTCAGCCAGATAATGATGGATATAGAAAATCCTCAGGTTCGAAGAATAACCAGTATTGGCGGAGGCAAGGCGGATATATTTCTGGTTATTGTACCTGAACATGCAAAAATCGCCGGTAAGAGCATTCAGGACATTGTAGGAAGCCGCCAC
>CAZWME010001004.1:0-2167 GCA_964634515.1 uncultured Pirellulales bacterium
AACCGGGCAAGCTGCTCGGGATTCTTATAAATTGTAGCCTCACCAAAACGTTCCTTCATGTCGGCCAATTCCTGCTCAAGTGCCATGATCAACTCTTCGATCTGTTCAATGGAATATTTGTTGAAGCGCTTAAGCTCGTTTGGTGTCTTGGTGCGCGGCCTATCCTTTGCGCCGGCCGGCCGACGTTTTCGAGAGCCTCCGGCACGTGATTTTAACTTCTGCTGCCGGCTTTCCAAACGCTTGCAAACCAGGGATGTATAGTATGAGTAAACAGGTTTTACACCGACGAATTCTGTCTTGCCAATACAGCGATGTCCCAGCTCATCTGTGCCAATCACTATCAGCTTGTCTATAACACGATCCAGAAAGTATCGGTCGTGACTTACCACAATCATCGTTCCGGTATAGCCGGCCAGCGAGGTTTCCAGCATCTCCCGGCTGGCAATATCCAGATGGTTGGTAGGCTCGTCCATTACCAATACATCGGGTTCAGCCAGGACTAATCTGCAAAGCATCAGACGATTGCGCTGGCCCCCGCTCAAATCCCCGCACAGCTTGAACACATCGTCACCCGTAAATAGAAAGGCGCCCAGTCGATTGCGCAGCCGTTCTGATGAGAGCCCGGGATTAACACTTAAGGCCTCGTCCAAAACGCTCCTGGACGGATCCAGTACGTCACCGTGCTGGTCAAGATAGCCGATGCGAAGGTTCTTACCTAACGAGATGCTGCCTGCGGATGGTTCAATCCGGCCGAGAGCTAATCGCAAAAGAGTGCTCTTTCCTGTGCCGTTCGGTCCGGTGATGCCAAGGCGTTCACCGCTTAGCACATCGAACGAAAGATTCTCAAAGAGTGTCAGTTCACCAAAGGATTTGCCCATTGCCTCGCAGCGCAGCACCAGGTCACTTTTGCGACGGATCTTGCCGAACGAGAAGCTGATCGTTTTGGAATTTTTCGGCTTTTCCAAAAAATCCGGATTCTCTTTGAGCAAACGATTCAAGCGGGTCTTCCGGCCGCGGGCCGTCTTGCGCATACCTTCCTGGTCCTTGTTGCGGGCTATGAAGTCCAGTGTGCGCTCGACCATCTCAATACGTTTAGCATGTTCCCTCTGTTGTTGCAGCCGCACTGTCTCTTTTGTTTGTATGTAGTTGCTGTAATTGCCGTTCCATACCTTTGCCTGTTGTTTTTCAACTTCGATGATTTTACATGCTGCTTTATTCAACAAGCTCCGGTCGTGGCTGATGATGACGGCGGCCCCGTTATAACCGGTCAAAAACCTCTCGAGCCATTCGGTGGCGGGCATATCCAAATGGTTGGTCGGCTCGTCCAGAAGAAGCAGGTCGGTATCAAGCATCAATACCTGGGCGAGGCCCAGGCGTGACAACTGGCCGCCGCTAAGGGCAGAAGTCTTAGCCTGATGCAGCTCGGCCTCAAAGCCAAGACCCGCCAGAGTAGTTTGGATGCGGACTTCATACGCATATCCGCCGGCAATCTCAAAATTATGACACAGGCGGTCATACTGCTTCATTTTGGCCTGCAGTGCCGAACCTGTCAGGCTTTCCATTTCACCTGAGGCGGTTTGGATTGCCCGCTGGAGTTTGAGCAAATGCTCTACTCCGGCGTGCATTTCTTCCATAACAGTACGATTACCTTTGAACGTTGCTTCCTGCGGCAGGTAACCGATGCGCAGGCTTTTTTGTTTGGCCACTCGACCCATGTCCGGTTCGATCCGGCCAATAATCAAATTCAGAATTGTACTCTTGCCTGAACCGTTGGCGCCGACCATACCGACTTTTTCGCCGGCATGGAATTGAAGATTCAACTTATCCAGAACGACTTCCGGTCCGAAAGCCATATGGATGTCACTCAATGTTACAACGGCCATAAATTACTAATCCTTTTGGTACTTTTTATACAAACCTCGGATAGGAAGTTCATTTCTGATAATTATGTTATCTTCTGCGGCTTTGGGATTCAAGTGCTACCTGGAGCCTTTTTTCCACTACCTGAAATCGGTCCGCAATATCTCACTAAATCCGTAAGATAATGCTTCACAAATAATTGTAAGGATAAATTCATCCTGAAGAACAGTCAAAATTTACCCTTTTTATTGACTTAAGGGCGTGTTGCCCAAAGCCGTTTTGAGATATATTTTGTATTCTTATAAAT
>CAZWME010001005.1:0-2165 GCA_964634515.1 uncultured Pirellulales bacterium
TTACAGCATCACCATCGGGGTCGGTTGCATCTATCGTAAAAGTTAAAGGATCATCAGACCAAACCGACTTATTACCTATTGCAGTGAAAACAGGGGCTCTGTTCACGTTGTTTACAGTTATCGTTACTACCTGTGAATCCTGATCCTGACCATCGTCTGCAGTGAACGTAACCGCAAAGGTCCCCGCCTGGTCGTAACTTGGTGTCCAGGTAAAAGTCTGGCTGGCAAACGCCGCCCCGGCAGGTAAGCCGCTTACGGAGTATGTTAACGTCTGGCCGTCAGGGTCTGTTGCACTCACCGAAATGTTCAAAAGGTCATTTTCGTCAACCGACGGATCACTGATTGCCCCGAGCACCGGAGGACGGTTAACATTTTTTACCGTAATAGTGATTGTCTCAGAATCGTACGAGTTGTCATCATGTGCAATAAACCTTACCTGATAACTTCCGGCCTGGCTATAACTCGGCGTCCAGGCAAAATCTCCCGTTTGTGAATCGAGCGTTGCTCCACTCGGAAGATTTTGAGCCGAATATGTTATCGGTTCACCAGTAGGATCGGTCGCATTTATTGTAAATGCCAAAGAAGCATTTTCATCCACAGACTTATCGCCAATTGCCTGAAGCACTGGTGGTGGATTATTAGGATCGCTCTGAGGGTACACTGTGATGGTAATAATCTCAGAATCCTGCGAATTGCCATCACTTGCAATAAACATTACATCATAAGTACCAGCCTGGCCATAATTCGGTGTCCAGCTAAAGGTCTGGTTTGAGAAAATTGCCCCGCTCGGCAGATTCTGAGCCAAGTAAGTTATTGGCTCACCATCAGGATCAGTTGCGTTTATAGTAAATGTCAAAGAAGCATTTTCATCCACAGACTTATCACCTATCGACTTAAGAAGAGGAGGTCTATTGGCGTCTATCTCTGCGTGCGCTGCAATACAGAGAGAGGCGAAATACGCCTTTTGATTTTTAAGATCCTGTAATCTCTCTTCAGTCCAAGAGGGATACCAGCCAGCAAGATCCTGCAGACTGCCAATCATAAAACGTACTCCATGATCAATTAGGTCACCTTCGTAAGCTTCAGCATAGACAGCATAGGATAAGTACAATAGATACGTACGCATTTGAATTATCTCAGGACAGATTTGATTTATTGAGTTTGTACTGGCTGGCTCTACTGGTGATTTATCTCTGAGGTAAAGCTGTGCAAGAGTAGCCATAGAGGTTGTGTTTCCAATCATCCTACCGAAATCGTCGATTTTCACAAGATTTTCTGCTACCTCAACAACTACATGGATTGGCAATGCAAATTTTCCAGCTGCTTTCGCCCATCCGGCAGATATTAACGGTCCTACACTATTGGCAAGATTGGCTAACGGCAAAACAAGCTCTCCCGTCGATCCTTCTTGAAGTTCTCTTCCAATGCTGGCCCAAAGATCCTTTCGATCGCTTCTGATTTCCGCTTTAACTTCATCGAGCCACTCGATTATTTCCTTAGGCACGTTTGGATTTGTCTTCAAGACACTTTCAAGTGTATCTAGTCTCTGTTCAATCAGTTCCTCTTCCAAGCTACAAATAAACATTGCTCGGAACGTATCCTTTCCGATATTAATAGTCAAGTTAATAGCCCCCGCCGCTACATTGATAGCTTGGAGTGCACGGAGTATTTCTAAGTTTTCTATTAGTCGTCCGTGTGTTGCCTTCAATGTAGCGTATTTACTCCAATCAAGATGATTAGCTCTATAGTGCCTCAGAAAATTCTCGTCTTTTGCTGAAATCTGGATCACATTGATGGCTGTATCTGATAATTTTTGCAAGTTATCAAAAGCATTGTCACTACAATCGATTACATGTTCTGCCAATTCGTCGTTGACTGTATCGGCAAGTTGGTCCTGAAGTACTGCCTGATGTAGAGCATACTTGAAAGCGATCTCCCGACAAGTCTTGTCTGACATGCCCTTGAATGTAAAGAATGGATCACCTTTCATAATAATTGAATCGTTGAAATCCCAAAAGTAAGCATAAATCTCGGCTCCAGTAGCGGGCTCACGAATCCATGCAAAGCTGAATGATGTATGCTGTTTAATAGCACGAGACACTTCCTCTATAGTGACCATGTAATCACTGAATTGCTTGTCGTAATCTTCTGAATTCTCGCCGAGC
>CAZWME010001006.1:0-2164 GCA_964634515.1 uncultured Pirellulales bacterium
TGGATTCGGTTTCGGACGAGTCAACGCCGGGGAAATGAAAGCTTGCCGCCTTGTTAGTTGTTCGAAGTCGATTTCAAGACCCGTCCATTCGGTCTCTCCCGACCTGGTTGTCCAAATTGTGGTTCTTAGTCCAAGACGAGCGGTGGCGATATTGAAACCCATTCCGAAAAGGCCAAGGTTGTTGATGGGATCGTGGCTTGTCCAACCAGCTCTGGCGGCGCGCTCCAAGGTACTTGCGTCCATGCCGGGTCCGTTGTCCCTGACGGAGAGACGGCTTCCATGCGAGTTCCCCGTTGGGATGGTGACACTTACAAGCGGATTCTGAACAGGGGTGCCGGCTCGCTGCGCTTCAATGAATGAGTCAATCGAATTGTCAATGAGCTCAGCGAGACATCGCCATTGCGGTAGAACTATCTCCCCGAGCATCGGCAGGATGCGCGGATGCGGAGTGAGATCGAAGTGTCTTCCAGGATTCTCTGTCGTGTTCATGGGCCGATCACCTCACATTATTTCCGAGGCCTTTTACCTGGCTCGGATTAGTTCCTGATGACTTCGTACCTAACGGACTTGTCGGGCTCGCAGCGCTCCCAAGCCCCAAGATTCGCGAGAGCTCCAAGGCGATTCCGGTGGCAAGATTAACGGGAACGGCATTACCGAGTTGACGCATTGCCTCGGTCCATGACCCTTCGAAAATCCAGCTATCGGGGAAGGTCTGGAGTCGGGCGCATTCACGAACAGAGAAATATCGGACCGAGCCATCCCCGAAACGAAGAGTGTTCTCACCTCCAGGCACGCCATGATCGCCCGCCTTCAGAGTCTTCGCGGGTTCGTCCCAAGCGCTTCCATCATGCCCTGGATAACTGCGCGCCCCCGGATTAAGAAAGTGATTTGATATTTTAGACGAGGTTTGCCCTACCCCTATCCTGGGCAAATCACTAATGGCGTCTCGAACCGTCTGCCAGGGGCTACCGAGTTCAGCGCCGTCGACAGAGGATAGTCTGTCGATGCGCCGTCCGATCCTCCCTGGTCTTTCAGGCCGTTTCGATTTGGCTATTCGGTGTCGCTCCCAGTATTCCCCAGTAATCCATTGATCGTACAGGAGGGCTTCTTGCGTATGCGGACCACGGGGAAAACTGAACTCGACTCCGAGATCGGCCCTTATCCCAACGACAAACACGCGTTCTCGTCTCTGTGGAACTCCGAAGTCCGCTGCGTTCCGGCATTCATAAACCACGTTGTACCGAAGCCCGGCGTGCTTTCCGCTTGTGTAGATTTTTTCAAGGCGCGAAAGATGGTCGCCCCACTCCTCGCCGACGCGTCTCGGGACATCTGGGAAGCGAAGTTGATGAATGATGTAGTTGTAGTAGTTCGCGAAGCTGACTCGAAGCAAGCCCTTCACATTCTCGAACACGAACGCCTTGGGCTGGATGTCCCGAATCGCTCGAACGGCTTCGGGAAACATATTACGTTCATCTTCGTGTCCCAGGTGCTTGCCGCCAATGGAAAAGGGCTGACAAGGTGGACCGCCGAACACCACTTCAACCTTTCCCGAGTAAGGCTCAAAATCGAACCCACGCACGTCACACTCTATGATGTCCCAATCACGGACATAATCCACGCCGTCGGCCTTGTTTCGACGCAGCGTTCGGCAGGCATTTCCGTTCCAATCAAGGACGCCCGCGTGCTCGAAACCAGCGCGGGCCGCGCCAAGGGCAAGCCCTCCCGCTCCGACGAATAACTCGAGCGACCGGGCGAGATTGGGTGTTGGGATCATGACTTCACCTCGGGTTTCTCATTCAGCCAGAGGTCTATTATGGATTCCTTGTGAAAACGCCAATGCCGACCAACCTTCTGACAGGGGACCTTGCCCTCTCTCACGAGCTTGTAGAGTGTCGACTTCGGTATTTTTAGGTAGGCGGCCAACTCTTCGATGGTCAGGACGTCGCCTGGCTTTTCATCCATCAAGTGCACCTCTCTGGTCTCAAGGCAAAGTTTGACCCAGCATGCCTCATATCAAGCACGTAGTTTACAGTTAGTGACAGTTGCTGTCAAGCGTTTTTCGAGAGCGCAGGGGGGTAGCCCTGCCGAGATATCGGCATGGTTCACCTGTCAAGCATTTGGACACGAGCACGGTGGGTTTATCCATTTTTGCGCCTCCGATTTG
>CAZWME010001007.1:0-2164 GCA_964634515.1 uncultured Pirellulales bacterium
GTACCATAAGTGACAAATTGGTAATTTAAGAGTAATCAAGGTATTGTTATTTAACTTTTTTAGGAAGATTTTCGAGACCTTTTTGTCTCATTTATATTGACGACATGCAATCATTAGCAAATAACACCTACCTGAGTGTGGATAGGAAAATGGAAAAAAGTTCGTGCGATTATTCGACACGTTTGACTGAGACGAAGTGTTGTACTATCCATCGTAGGTCTTCGTTGTTTGGTGAATTTACGGTCATACCGGAATGAGACGATGGGTCTTCTGCATTGACCCTGATGAATTCGAGGGTGCGTTTATCCATCCATTTTCGTTTCTCGGCATGGCCGTCAGCAAAGCCGAAGGTGCTTGCCTTGATGTGGTAAGAAGCAAGGGGGTCATAAAAGGCCCAACTGCCGGGATTGGCGAGGCGATTCCTGCTGCCTCCCATAGGTAAATGCCATCCCCCTTCGTTTGCGCCATATGCACTGCCGTTGTGCTCCTCCTCGATGAAGACATAATAGAGAGGGGCGTTCTGGACTTCGAGCATCTTTCTATGGTATTTATATCCGCCGCGACCCTGTAGATTTCCTTCGCTAAGAGGGCCAAAGGCATAGGACATTGAATAACTGCGAAAACAATCACGCGGGGGGCGCCTGGTGCTTCGGCGATTATCACCCGGGCAGCAATAGACATCCACGTCTTTGACGTACGGCCACATCGTGCCAAGTTGTATTCCCCGAAACCTGTCCTGGTCAGTAATGGTCTCGGGTGCAGGCGAGGGCAAACTGTTTCCGGCGATGTCCTTCGGCCGGTGAACCCAGGGGCTCTTATCAGAAGCATTATCGTAACAGGCGCCATTGCTCATAAGAAAGCCGTCATTGTCATCGGAATACATGGTCCATCCGGCTGTCAGGCTGCGATGGTTTGTCAGGCACCTCGCCATAGTCGCCTGTTTCTTGGCCGCGTTTAGTGCCGGCATCAAAACAGCCATCAAGACGGCAATTATGGCAATTACAACCAACAATTCAATCAGTGTGAAACCTCTGGCTGTTTTCATTATATACCCCTTGTTTCTTTGTAAGGATTGACGTTGCCCTAATCGTGCGATTTGAAGGTTCGCCTGCGCATTCCGACATATTATACTACCAGAAGGTCCATTGAATTTCAATCATTTTAATTTTTTTCCTTGACTGGAAGGCAGGTAATCTAGTATAAATTATGTTATTGAAGCTTGTGCCTGCACTGTCGGGCATCTGTGACTTTTCGTTCATCCAGCAGGTACAATTCTATTAGTTTCTCAATAAAGGAGGAGTTACTGTATGTTATGTCAGGCATAGAGTTTTAAGTGATAGCTCTTTGCGTGGCTGTTAAGATTTTACATTTCAAATAACTACTAAAAATAGTTTTTCTTGAGGGAAGGAGGTCTGCGACAAGTCTTGAACATTATCCTGTTGAGAATGTTGTGAGTCTGTAAATTGCTTTGGTGTGTGACCAAAACTCGATGGTTTATTACTGTAACTTTTTAAAGGAGGATTATTATGCTTAGGAAATTGTTTCTTTTCACTTCTTTAGTTTTTTTACTGGTTCTGATTGGTAGTGCTCGGGCTGCGCTGCCGCAGGGATGGCAGAGCTTGGACATAGGCACAACCGGAGGTAACGCTGCTGAGAGTGACGGCATATGGTCCATTAGCGGCGATGGAGCCGCCGTCTGGAATCGCTCAGATGAATTCCACTACGTGTGCATGCCGCTGTCTGGCGACGGTACAATAGTCGCACGCGTTGTAGATAACGGCACCGGCTCAAACACTTGGTCCAAGGGCGGTGTAATGATTCGCGAGACCCTCGATGGAGGCTCAAAACATGCGATGATGTTACTTACAGGTGGCGGTGGCGGCGGTATATCGTTCCAGTTCCGTCAGGAAACCAGTGGTTTAACATCCAGCTCTCATGGTAATCCCGAGGCATCACCTCCTTATTGGATTAAACTTTCACGAGTAGGCAGCACGATTACAGGTTACCATTCTGCCGACGGTGTTACTTGGGAACAACAACCTAATAATGGGGCCAGTAATCCCGTGGAAATTGAAATGGCTACGGACGTTTACATTGGTTTATTTGTTTCGTCGAACGCGGCCGGCGAGGTCCGTCGCCTCATCGCACCCCCCACCCGTGCTCT
>CAZWME010001008.1:0-2159 GCA_964634515.1 uncultured Pirellulales bacterium
AGGATGGAGTTATGTTCGGTAAAGAAAGGTTTCGTAATATCATAATAAGAGACAGTGACAAGTCCGCAACCGAGATATGTTCACAAATAATTGATGAAGTAACCAATTTCAGTGCGCCAACGCCGCAACTTGATGATATTACCCTTGTTGTAATAAAATCTGTTTAAGCAGTACTATTTATTTTCCTTCTTAATAATTTCATTCTCTCCGACTTTTTCAAAAGCTAACTCACACACTTATCTTATCCTTACTGTGACGTTATTGGTCCTTATGTACACTTTACCGACACAAAAGAGCCGGCCTGCGTCAAAGGCCTCTATTAATCTTCTTCTTTTCTTTCCGATTACCGTCAAGGAAAGGTCTGTTTTAATGGAGCCATTATATGTCCATGGAACTCGCCGGGATAGATAGAAAATTGTTGCAATCCGGATGAGATGTTAGTATATGGGGATTCAGGTGCGTATGAGTGTTGTAGAGAAGTGTATATTGGAAATTCCGGACAAAATAGCTTTTGTGAGTACATAGTATGATACGAATATTTAAAACGCTATTCTTTCTCTTGCTATTGAGTAGTGCAACCGCTTTTGGTCACGCAGATTCATCTATTAAAGCTACAAGAGGTCTCCTGGATCGGCTTTTGCCCACTCATCAGCACAAGGACGCATTTGAATTTAAGATTATCGGTCAAGATGAAGGCAAGGATGTCTTTGAGATTGAAACGCGTAATGGAAGGGTGATTATCCGCGGCAACAATGGTGTCTCTCTGGCGATGGGGCTGAATTGGTATCTCAAGCACTACTGTCACTGTCGTGTCTCCTGGTGCGGCAACCAACTTAACCTGCCTTCTCCATTACCTCTGGTAAAGGAGAAGGTCCGGCGTACGGCCTGGGCAAAGTATCGTTACTTTTTGAACTATTGCTGCTTTGGTTACTCATTGCCGTGGTGGGATTTTAGTCAATGGGAAAGGCTTATCGACTGGATGGCTCTGAACGGCGTGAATACATCCCTGGCAGTCACCGGGCAAGAGGCGGTGTGGCAGGCGGTGTATCGCCGCCTTGGCATGAGCGATTCGGAGATTACCAAGTATCTTGCCGGTCCTCCTTATCTGCCGTTTCAGTGGATGGGGTGTCTGGATGGGTGGGGCGGCCCCTTATCTCAATCCTGGATCGATCAGCACGAGGAACTTCAGAAGAAGATTCTTGCGCGGCAACGCGAACTGGATATGACACCAGTACTTCAGGGATTTACCGGCCATGTACCGGAAGCAATTACGAAAATATATCCTGACGCAACTGTACACACCGTTAACTGGATCGAATGGCAAACATACCTTCTGGATCCACTCGATCCAAGATTTACCGAGATTGCCCGCCTGTGGATGGCAGAACAAACCAAGCATTTTGGCACGGACCATCTTTATGCCGCAGACACTTTTATCGAAATGACACCACCCAAGGGTGATTTTAAGTACCTGGCGGATCTGAGCCGGGCCATCTACAACGGAATGTCCAATAGTGATCCGGAGGCTGTTTGGGTACTGCAAGGGTGGGCCTTCATGTATAAGCGATCTTTCTGGACACAGCCCCGTATTCAGGCCTTCTTAGACGCCATATCTGACGATCATATGCTCATCCTGGACCTGTTCTGTGAATCAACCCCGATGTGGAATCAGACTGAGGCGTTCTGTAGCAAGCCATGGATGTGGTGTAATGTACACAGCTTCGGATGTAGTGTTCACCTCGGTGGGGCATTGAATCGAAATAACGATGGCCTGATGTCGGCGCGTAGCGATCCGAACAGTGGCCGACTCACGGGACTGGGCTTTGTCAATGAGGGTCTTGATTATAATCCAGTGGTTTATGACTTGATGTACGAAATGGCCTGGCACAATACACCTGTTAACCTGAGCGTATGGATTACCGACTACGTCCATCACCGTTACGGCCAATCCCAGGTCGATGCTCAGAAAGCCTGGGGCATTCTCGCGGACACAGTCTATGGTGCCCCCAACCGTACGCGTTCAATCATTGATCACACACCTACCTTGACTTCAGGAGGTGGTTTGCCCTCTTATAGCAACATGCGCTTGGCCGAAGCCTGGTATTGTCTTCTACAGGCGTCGCACGAATTGGCCGGTACGGACACGTATGGTTTTGATT
>CAZWME010001009.1:0-2140 GCA_964634515.1 uncultured Pirellulales bacterium
AATTCCACATGCGGCGAAATGGTCTTTGCGCTTTTGGATAAGAAAGGCATAAAAGAGACGGTACTGAAAAATGTCGAAAATCGCTTAACCAAAGGACACGGCACCCTGGGCAATTTTCTGAAAACTCATACCGTTTCCTTAAAACTCTTTTACATGATCGGGTCTTCTCAATAGAACATGCGCTTTATTTATAGGAAAAACTGACATTTGATTGTAATAATCCGTATGAGATATATGCTGTATCATGAATTTAACAAACGGGGTGTTTTTGCGTCTTCGGGTTGGCAATGAAAACAGCTTCGGACACTCCCATACGAGGTTGGCGCGACCGCATTTTTTCTGCGGCGCGAAAAATATCTCTCGTGTAAATCTAATGGGCCCGGACACGCCAAACCTGATCAGCCAGGTGAAAGCCGGTGATATTCAGTTGCAAAGACCAAGGAAGGTATTTGTTCAACTTTTCTACCGGGGCATTGGCTCTATTCAATTATTTTTCCCTGGCTCATTTGTAGTGTTTTAGTTGCTTGTGCGGCCGCTCTGACATCGTGAGTAACAAGAAGTACACATCCACCATCAGAGACATATTTACCGAGGTAATCAAACACGATATCAGCATTGTCCTCGTCCAGATTTCCCGTAGGTTCGTCAGCCAATATGATTTTCGGTTTATTCAGGAGGGCACGAGCCAGGGCCGTTCTCTGCCTCTGGCCGGTACTAAGCTGGGCCGGTATATGGCCGGCACGATCGTCCAGCCCGAAACTACTCACAAGCTCCCGCGTTCTTTGGGCCGCTTCCTTAGACGGAATAGCCAGCGAAGGGGCCATAATGTTCTGCCGTACTGTCAGGTATGGAATCAGATGGAACTGCTGAAATACGAATCCTATTTTACGCGCCCGCATCCGGCTTCGCATCTCAGGGCTGAGCACATACGGGTCCTGGTCATCCAAATTGACCTGCCCGGTGCTGGGTCTTAGCAAACCGCCGGCGGTTAACAACAACGTGGTTTTTCCACAACCACTCGGGCCGCGTACGGCCAGGAATTCACCCGGCGACACGGAGAAGCTGACCTCATTGAGAGCAGTTACCTTCCCTTCAGGTCCATCAAAACTCTTAGTAATATTTTTGAACTTAAGCATTTTTTCCACCGCAAGGTGTCCTTTGAAGTATCAAGTATCTCATTTCATTTTTCACGCAGCGCTTCAGCCGGGTCCTGCCGAATTGCAACCATAGTCGGAAGCCAGCCGGATATAACAGTTAACACCGGCGCTGTAACCATGACTAACAAGAACAAGCCTGGATTAAGCAGCTCACCAGCAACGGTAATTACTTTTGTATTTTCCTCCAATGTAAATCCAAGCCACCTGCCAAAACCCAGACCGACAAAAATCCCAAACAACCCTCCAAGCAATCCAATTATCAAATATTTAGAAAGAAATAAAAACATAATTTGCCTTGCTCGAAAACCCATCGCTCTCTGTATTCCGATTTCAGTTTTACGGGCGCAAACATTGTTAAATGCCAGTAATCCGATCCACACGGCGCAGGCCACCATAATCAGGGGGACCAATACCGCCGCAAAAAACTCACGTTCAGATCTCATCTCAGCCCTGTGCTGCCTTTCTCTCTCAACTGCTGCTTTTGCCTCCTGAGCCACTGTTCCTCTGGCCTCGGCTCTGGCAAGAGCCTTGGTTCCCTGCTCAACAACCTGTGTGTTCGGAAGAATCTGTTCTATCTTTTTTCGAATCTCCCCCAGTAAACCCTCTGCTCCCTGGCAAAGACATTCGAGAGCCAGAATCGCATTGATAAGACCTTCTTTGTCGAGAAGCTCCTGCGCCTGGCTTAAATGAATCCATGCTGTAACATCATCTTCACTTCCACGCTCTTCGTAGCACTTGTGGACAGTGAACTCTCTGCCAAGAAGCGTGACCTTGTCACCAACTTCCAATCCGAGACTCTGGTGCAGTCCATAGCCGAGCACTATAGTTTCCAACGGTACCGGCTGAACAAGCGGCTCCCTCGGACTTTTTTGAAGGTTCGGGGTTTCACCTCGCGTCCCAACCAGAGTAATCGTGCGTTTCTTTTCCGGCCATTTTATTCTTTGCTGCAGGCTCGGTAAAAAATGACGAACTAAAATAATTCC
>CAZWME010001010.1:0-2138 GCA_964634515.1 uncultured Pirellulales bacterium
AGCGACAATAATTCCTCAATAGTTCTTGAAGGACTTCTTGAAGGACTTCTTTTTCCGAAAATATTCCGCACTTTCCGAATGGCTATTCAACCAACCAAATTGATAATTATTTTCTCTGCATTGATCATTATATGCCTGGCCGGTTGGATTATGGACCGCAGCGAAACAGTAGTCTGCAAACGAAACACTAAGGGTAAAATAATAGAAACAGAGTTACAAATTTACATGAACAATCAAAGCCAAATAAAGGAATACATCAAGAATAACCGTGGAACAAGTCGTGGTACGGGAGTATTCTCCACACTTTGGCACTTCACGGCAGCAAACTTCCAGGCTTCAGTAGATTCGGTATTTGAATTAAAAATCAAGGGTGTCGGGAAAAATGTCAAAGAATATTTCAAGGCGGCTGGATGGGCGCTAAGGCACCACTTCACTTATTGTATAATCTTTTTTGTAATATACCTTGTCGTGATTTCCATCGCCGGCGGGGCTATCTGCCGAATCGCCGCACTTCAGTTTGCCCGTGGTGAAAAACCAGGTCTGACCGAAGCACTGCGATTCAGCGCACAAAGGTTCACAAGTTTTTTCCTCGCCCCATTGACACCCATAGGCATAATCATCGTTCCTGTGGTATTCATCTTTATCGTCGGACTAATAGGTAACATTCCCTGGGCGGGGGAACTGATAATAGGTATCTCAATGCCGTTAGCTTTAATTGCAGGGGCGCTTATCACGGTCGTTTTAATAGGTATGTTCGCAGGATTCAACCTGATGTTCCCCGCTATAGCATATGACGGCTCCGACTGTTTTGATTCGATAAGCCGTTCCTTTAGTTATGTCTATGCCAAACCCTGGCAAATGGGTTTTTACACATCAATAGCCGCTGTATATGGCGCAATTAGTTATACATTTGTCCGTCTTTTCGCATTTATCCTGCTGTTTGCCACACACCTTTTCCTGGAACTTGGTATCTGGGCGGAAATCAAAAATGTCAGTAAGCTTACAGCAATCTGGCCAAAACCGACACTTACGAAACTGATTGACTATTCAGATATAGCAACAACCAACTGGACCGAATCAATAGCGGCCTTTTTGGTGTACTTATTCTTGCTGGCCGTTGTGGGTTTAGTAGTTTCTTTCGTAATAAGCTTTTATTTCTCTGCCAACACTATAATTTATTCGCTTATGCGCTACAAAGTTGACAATACCGCTCTGGATGGTATTTATACATCTTTTGACGACACCGAAATTGAGCCGGACACAACGGAATCTAAGACTGAAGAAAATCCGCCGGATTAATTATCTGAATCCTCAACAATCACCTTTATTCAATAACATTCTTGTTCCGAAAATAAGTGTTAAATTCCGAGATTCTTTTGAATTCCGGATTTTTTTCTTCCGATTAACGTTACAAAGCAGATTTGTACCAATTGATTACATTATAGTTAAGAGTACGTCAGATAAAAAATCGTCTTATTGAGAAATATGTGCGAGACAGACATAAATCCCAGACTGAACAAAAAGAATAAAAATCCGGCAGAATCTCCAGCTCCCCTACCGTCATGGCTGCTGCGTTACCGCAGACCTTTGATTATGCTTGCTCACATAACTGCTTTCGCTTCTTCTTTGATGTTATCCTTCCTTGTGATACACAACATGAATTTCGAAAAACCCGGCTGGGTAGATATATATCCAACTTTATTACTGTTTTTCCTTATAGTGAAGCTGCCAGTATTCGGGTTTTTCAAACAATATCGCGGTTGGTGGCGCTACGTTGGGATTTCCGACCTTCGTGGGATATTGTGGGCTTCATTCGTAAGTACATTAATTATCGTCTTTGTATGGTTCGTAACAGCCAACATCGAAGCCGTTCGCACAAATATACCACCGGACCTTCACAGGCCGGCAGAAGGTGTATGTATAGCCGACATGTTTGCCACCATTGTGCTGCTAAGTGGTTTACGGATAATAATACGTTTATACTATGAGGAGTTTCGAACGGCAGAAGCAGTCCGATTGAAACGCTTTCTTATAGTCGGCGCAGGTGATTCCGGCGAAGCACTGCTTCGAGAAATGCACCGTATGACCGTAACCGAGTATGAGGTTATCGGCTTTATTGATGATGATCCCGCTAAAAA
>CAZWME010001011.1:0-2135 GCA_964634515.1 uncultured Pirellulales bacterium
GATTTTTTGTGATACCGCCACGGCGGGCAAGAATGTGGTTGATTTGATGATTTTCGGAGGTTTTTCTTAATTTTTTAGCGTATTTTGTCGAAAATTGCCCAATTTTTTGAGGTTTGGATGATTTTATGAGTGGATTTGGAAGTTTGCTGGTATTTTTTGGCCCCCGGCCCTCTTTTGAAGGCAAGGAAGCGTCTTTTCCTTCGTCAGATGATAGGCTGGAGGAAATCGTATAGTCAGATGACTACGAGCCTTTTTTTGCTCCAGATGGTGATAGGTTGGAGGGTAGTACATAGTCAGATGACTACGGGCCTTTTTTCTTTTTGGTTGGTTACAGGCATGGGAGATAGTGCATAGTCAGATAACTATGAGCTTTATAGACCTGCTTCGGGTCAGGTATGCATCTGTTCCCTTTTTGCACGTCAATGGAGCAGAATCCTGGGATAAACTCAGAGAAAGCTGAGTATATACTCTATGTAAACTCCTTCATATTATGAAGGGAATATTATTGAAAAAAGGCATGCTATTTGATAATCTTAATTAGAGCAAGACAAGGGCAATAAGTGCAGGATTACAGGTAAGGCTTATATGGACGAGTATTCGACGAACGGAAAGGACATATTATGAAAGGTGAGTTTACGGCAATTATTGAAAGTGCTCCAGAAGGAGGCTATTGGGCAATATGTCCGGAGATTCCCGGAGCAAACGGCCAGGGTGAAACAATAGAAGAAGCGAAAGAAAGCCTTAAACAGGCCATAATTCTTATATTGGAAGATCGGCTGGAAGATGTTCAACGCGGCTTACCTAATGATGCAATTCAGGAAAATATTGCGATCTAATGAAAAGAAAACAATTAGAAAAAAGGCTAAGGATAGCCGGATGTTATTTGAAAAGAGAAGGCTCATCACACTCACTCTGGATCAATCCAAAAACGGGAGTCATAGAAGCTGTTCCCCGACATACTGAAATAAAAGAACCATTAGCCAAAAAGATATTAAAAAGCCTGAATGCAGATTAACTTTTTTTAAGGCCTTCTTAACTATACACGAGACGAGCGACGGGCCACGGAGCACGGGTGACGAAATATGTCGGTTATTAATTGTCAGGGTTAAAAAAATAATAAAAGACAGCCAACGAAGTAGTCGAATGCTGTCCATTGCTAAAATCATGGGATAGTTTTTTCAACAGCCCCACTGTCCTTTGTTTCAGATATAATCATAGTTTAATATGTATGGTGTCCCCAGATATCCATCAGAAGGGATTCTCGATCAGTCTGCCATAGCCTATGCACGCGCCAAGGGAATTGGAATCGCAAGGTTAATGCCCCATGGTCAAATTATACACACCGCACACGACGTAAGCGGAGTGGGAATACTCGTACTATCTGTGTTAGTAATACTCTTGAATTACTGGTCCTGGCAACAGGTTCTGGTTGGTCTTGTCAAATTGCTGCTACTGCTTGTTGTGCTACTGCTTGCTTGGCAGCAAACAATAGGCTCCGACTGGAAACGGCGAAAAAGAGAACAGAAAGTCCTCCAGGCTCTGATGCAGGGAGATTTTGTATCGAATGAAAAGGAATTCTATGGACTTACCTCCATTTGGGAAGGATTTTTTACACTTGCTAATTTCTTTCGCTCCGAGGTAGCAGATATCCTCAATCATTAAATGGTTCGATCACTTGACCATACTGTACGAAGAATTTAAATGTTGGTGTAATAGCTGACTTCCCCATATGACAATGGATGGTCTTCTACCAATTGTCGATGCTAGCGCAACCAAACTATCAGCAGGAAACGAATATAAAGTTGTTAATGCGTTTTTTACATGCTAAAATACCAGCGGCGAGCATGATATACTAAGTTAAGGAGAGAATATATGCCCGATGATAATATGATTCAAACGCCCGACTATGATCCCGAGAATCCACGTTGTGACAAAGAGCAGCTTAAGTTTCTAAGAAAGTGTATAGAAGAAGGGCCCGAAGGGATTAAAAAATGGAACAAATGGCATTATGATAATGAAGATACAGAAATCTGGTTGCAGCAAGCGGAACTCGAGAGCATCAATCTGGAAAATGCTAACCTTAGGGGAGCCCATATGGAAGGCGTCGACCTTATGGGAGCCAATCTGAGAAATGC
>CAZWME010001012.1:0-2132 GCA_964634515.1 uncultured Pirellulales bacterium
GATCGCCACTTCAGCGTATTCCGGCTCCAAGTCTTGATTTTGCCTGGCCAGCGGGCAATAAATGCGGACTGTAGTCCTGTATCGTAACAGGTCCATTTTCCAAATGGAAAACTCGAACCCTGCTCACTAACCACTATCAGAAGTGTATTATCTGTGAGGTTGTACTTATCCAGAAGTGCGAGGGCCTGGCCAACCTGCCCATCATAATACGTAATCTCAGCCAAATACCTTGTCATATTCTCACGTGTCTCTTTAGTATCAACGAAGTATGGGGGGAGTTTCAATTTGGCCGCGTTGTAGCGTGAGGCATCGCCCTTGTTCCAGGGTGAATGCGGCTCGTTAGAGCATGCAAAAAGGCAGAAGGGCGTGTTGCTTTCTTTGCATTCGCTTACGAATTTATCGAGGGCTGTAAAGTCGGGATTATTTCCTTTGCCTGAATATTCGAACGGAAATATTTCCTCCGGCTTAATATGGCGCTTACCGCTTAAAGCAACGCGGTAGTCGAGCGGCTTCAGGTAGTGGACAACGCTTTTGGTACCTTCTTTGGCAAAGGTGTGGTTAGGATAGGCGCCGCTCTTAACCGGGTATAGGCCGGTATAGATGTTGTGCCGTGTCGGTGAGCACATTGGCGCCGCCTGGAAGCACTGTGTAAAAAGCATTCCTTCGGATGCCAGTTTGTCTATGTTCGGCGTATAGGCCTGCCCGCCATAGCAGCCGATGTCGCGAAAGGTGCAGTCATCGGCAATAATGAAAACGAAGTTGGGTTTCGTGGTTTTTCCACCACCAAATGAAACACCACCCATACCTGCCAGAGCCCCCATAGCTGCCATCTTTAAGAAATCACGTCTTTTGATATCTTTCATTTTGTACTCCCAAATATTGTCTCCTCGTCGAAGTTGACATGCTCACTTTAAGAACATTGTCTCAGGAAATACAACATAATACCAAATTTACCTCAGGAATTCGAGTTTTTTTGGCTGATTTCCGAGGAGAATTTTCAGTTCACAGCGTTATGTCTCTTTGCTCTGAATATTCACATCATTTAAAAAACATGACTATTGAACTCGCTAAAAATTTGATAGAATCCATCAAAATGATAAAGATCCGACAAATGACAATCGACGATGTTCAGCTTGGTTTGGAATTGACCGGGCAGGCGGGATGGAACCAGACCGAATCTGATTGGTTGCGTTTTTTGAAGATGGAACCCGAAGGCTGTTTTGCCGCCGAACTTGGTGGGCGAACCGTGGGGACTACGACTACCTGCGCCTTTGAGGGTGTCGCCTGGATAGCCATGGTCCTGGTGGATGTGGACTATCGTGGCAAAGGCGTCGGTACTGAACTGTTGAAGTATGCTCTCAATTATCTTGATAAGAGAAAAGTAAAAACTGTTCGTCTTGATGCAACTTCAGCAGGTCAGCCTATCTACGAGAAATTGGGTTTTGCGTTGGAATACCAATTAGCTCGGTTCGAAGGTATAGCACCTTCAGGCAAAAGGGGGACACTCGTAACCAAGGCTGTCCCGGCGATATATGCAAGTATAATTGAGTTTGACAAGTGGACGACCGGTACAAATCGCGGGAAAATGCTTAGAAGGTTTTTCGAGGAATTTCCTGAAGATATACGTATCATTCAACACGGTGACAAAATAGCGGGATTTATAATGACGCGTCCGGGAGCAAATGCCGTTCAGATAGGTCCGTGTATTGCTACCTTAGATGCCGGTTCGGTTTTATTGCAGGATGCTTTGAACCGTTGTGCGGCAGAGCAGGTATTTATCGATATACCCGTCGATAATGCCGAGGCGGTGAAAGTAGCCGAGCCGAGCGGATTAAGAATTCAACGATATTTTATGAGAATGTATCGCGGCGAGCGGATTAAGGATAATGTCAAGGCGATATGGAGCAGTTCAGGCCCAGAGAAAGGATAAACCAATAAGGCTGGAGGTTTTGTGTTCAAACAGTAACTGGAGTTTACTCTATAGGTAGCGTGATATTACTGAATGAAGATAATAGACTATGCTGGCTACCGTGGCGCCAATAGAGATAAGCATTGCGACATTCCAAATGAGCGCTTTTATACCTGTTGGTTTGTCTTTGCCAAGATACCTTTTACTGTTGTTAAGGATGAAG
>CAZWME010001013.1:0-2130 GCA_964634515.1 uncultured Pirellulales bacterium
TTTATCGTTTGACCACGGGCGCCCGTGCCGCTCATCTCCATCCGCGGGTTTGCGTAATATTCCCACAGCTTCTCAAAGTGCCCTCGAACATCGACAGACTGTTCATCTACGAGCCACTCAATGTAGTCGGCTTCGAGCTGTTCATCCCCAAAGATATCAAGTTCAAATCCCATTTTTTACAACTCCTCATTATCGATTCTTCTTCGAGCATCCGGTTTGGTACGTCAAACATCAACGCTCCTATAATTAGAGCAGTGTGCACATTTGAACCGAAAATTGCGGGATTTTCAAAGGGAGCTTTTTACGTAAGTGCTTTTAGAGAAAGGAATAAAAAAATATTTGAAATTTTTTATTTTTGTTTTTTACTGTGAGCGTTTTTGACCGAAAATCACCCCCTCTTTGAGAGTATAGAATTGGGAAAATGGAATGTGCAGTCAGGTTTTGGGTATGCGCAATCACCCGTCAGGTTGTGCTTCTACTCTGTATCTTCCTTTTGCAGCAGTTCGATAATATCGGCTTTTGTCGGCAGGGCCTCTATGGAACCGAATTTTGTGCAAGCCAGAGCACCTGCCGCAGATGCGA
The DNA here is from genome assembly GCA_964634515.1 of uncultured Pirellulales bacterium. Classification (GTDB taxonomy): domain Bacteria; phylum Planctomycetota; class Phycisphaerae; order Sedimentisphaerales; family Anaerobacaceae; genus NIOZ-UU13. The sequence continues at coordinate 583 of CAZWME010001013.1, forward strand.
ATTCGACCGCCCCTCTTACATCGTTCTCTACCGCGTAATAGGCGGCTAGCGCCCCTGCAAACGCATCTCCACTGCAGGCCTGGTCAACAAGCTCCACCTCATAACCGGCGATCTGGTCGGCGCCGCTTCTATCGACAACCATACAGCCGCGTCTGCCCATTGTTATCACGGCAGAACCGACACCGCGGGCAACAAGGTCCGAGCCGATCAGCTTGGCGGTACGAACATTGGCCGCAGATTGATCAGCAATCTCCGCGGCTTCATAAAGATTGGAAAGCAGAATATCAACTGTAAAGTAATCAGCCGGCAGGTCCCCGCTTTCCTGGCCTTGCTGCTCTAACGGTGCTGCTGGATTAAGGATGACCTTTGTACCGTGCACCATCGCGCAGCGAACGGCCGTTACGATTGCTTGCTGTTGCATTTTGCCGTGAATCAGACAAACATCTGCCTCGGAGATAACCTGCTCGGAAGCCTCAATATCCTCAGCAGTTAAAGCGCTGTTGGCCCCGCTGCAGTAACACACGGCGTTTTCACCTTCAGCATTAACGAGCGTCACGACAACTCCCGTATTTTTGGCCTCGGCGGTATAGATAAATTCCGTATCGACATTGAACTCAACCAGAATCGCCTTGGCCGTCTGCGCAAATGGATCTCCGCCGACTTTGCTGATAAGATGCACATTACACCCGCACAAAGCAGCTTCCACAGCTTGATTCGGTCCCGGTCCGGTGAGTGTGTATGAAAGTTCAGAACCGATAACGCTCTGTCCGGGTGATGGGATCTGGCCGCACCTTATATCCATATCAATATAAGTGCCGCCGATGATAACTACCTCAGGACTCCTTCCTGACATAATGTTTGTTAACCCCTGTCTTTATAAAAGTTCCTTTCAGGCCCCATTTGCTCCTTATTGCAAAATGCAGCTCCTATTGGATAGTTAGTATAACTGCTCGAAAAGCAAATGCAAAACTTTTTTTCCAGATAATATCGGCAAAGTCTTTCTCGAAACAAAACCGGTTCTTAAATATCCTGACACGAAAACCAGTGTTTCAAAACTTCGATTATGTAATCTATCTGTTCTTCCGTTAGAGGTTTGCCCCTGAAGATGTAATGCCACTTTTCAAGACACTTACGGCAGCATGTGCCGGTTGCGTGCTGTGCGATAAAGGCCGGATGGTTCCTCATCGGTGTCTGTCGGCCGTCGTTTGCCGGATTCGCCTCCGAAAGGCGCCTCGTAACAAAATCCCGGGCGTGCTCGAGAATTGTCACCATCCCTTTTTGCTTATAATATTCCGCCTCTTTACCGGAAAGCCGAAACCGACTGCGAAATCTCGACCGACCTAACGCCAAAAACAGCTCATCAATATTACGCATAAATCAATTTCCGATATTAAGAGTTTATCCGAATAACCGGGTCGTTATGAGGCCGAGCGAAAAGTTCGAGGCCAAGGCGGCAGGCCAAAAAGGCTCGGAGGCGTTGTTTACTCAACGTCGAGAACGTTTTTGGCCGACAACGCAGGCATCGGGCTTTGCAGCCGGCCGCAATAG
>CAZWME010001014.1:0-2129 GCA_964634515.1 uncultured Pirellulales bacterium
CGTCAGCGTTCAAACACTGGCGGAAATAACCCTTCTGATACAAAAGACCGACACCGACCAGGGGAACGCCGAGGTCAGAAGCACTTTTAAGATGGTCTCCTGCCAGGATTCCCAAACCACCTGCATAAATAGGCAAACATTCATGAAGACCAAACTCTGCACTAAAATAGGCGATGATTGGCTTAATGGATTTTGAACAAACCTGTTCATACCAGGTCTTTCTTTCAAGATATAATTTGAACTTTTCTACAGCGTTCTGCAACTGGGCCAAAAAGCCTTGATTTTCAGCCAGTTCGTCAAATTTTTTCTGCGTAATATTTCCAAGCAGTTTTATGGGATTGTGACCACAATCCGACCATAAATTGCTGTCAATACGTTTGAACAGTTCTACATACTCAGGATTCCATGCCCAAAACATATTTTTAGCGATGACCTCGAGATCCTTTAATGCCTCCGGCAAAGTCGGCAAAACTGTGAAGCTACGTACACACGGCATTTTTATTTCTCCACAATGTAAGTCTATTTTTTACATAAATTAATAATTTAGGCCAAACAGGGATTCTCCATTATTTCTCCTCAGATTTTAATCGACCAAAGAACAGGTCAGCTTTACCCTAAAAAGCAAAGCGACGACAGGTTTGGCAAGAATTGAACGTCCTATATACTTCTAACTTAAGGTAAAAAACAAAAAAGGCCTGAAAAACAGGCCTTTTATCTTAGTTGCATGACACTCCTCCACAGGCGCCGTAAGAAAGCGTTCGAAAAGAACCCATTACTTCCAAGTGGGCAATCGTTGCTTGTGTCCGAAAGTCCTATCGAGTAGGCATTTCCGATCCATCAAGGCCTGATTTCCCTGAGTACGGATATCGGTTCTTTCAAACACCTGCTTCCTATACGAACACCGCAGGGGTTAGCCCGCAACAACCTTTTATACCAGATTAAAAACTAAAAGTCAATAAAATATCAACAAAAATCAAACGAATAAGTTAACCCTTCTGCTTTTCTCTTTATTTGTTTTTCGGCTCTTTAGCTATTTTTTCTAAAGCCAAATTCAAATTGACAAAAACATATTTTTGTCATTGCCGTTACTGCGCACAAATAGGCCAATAATCGTCAAATAACAAACCATAACAATTATGTTATGTTAAGATTTTCCAGCTATTCTTTACTGTCGGTGTAAATATCCTACACCGTTCTCAGCACAGCTCCAACAGACTTAGTGAGGCTTTCTACTATATCAGCTTCAAAGCCATCAACTTTCTGGTGTGTTAATGTACCGTCTTCATCCCTATAGCGCAACGAAAACGTAACACTTTTTTTGCGTGACGGAATACTTTTGCCCTGGTATATGCCAACAAACTGAATATCCTCAAGTTCAACGGTTGCCTTGCTGTTGACCGCCTCGATGATATCCGCCCATCGGATACTCTCATCCACTACAATCGAAAGGTCTCGCTGTATCGCCGGGAATCTCGGCAGCGGCTTGACTTCTATTGCACCACTTTGCAAAGCTGAAAGCTTCTTGAATTCCAATTCTACAGCGCAGGAAGAGAGGTCTTTGAAATCAAATTTTTCTTTCACTGCTTTCGAAACAATCCCTGCGGCTCCTATTGTTAGAGAGTTCACAATTACTTTAGCACCGGTTTGGGCCCAGACAAGCTCGGCAGGAGTAAAATCAATTTGTGCCTCTCTATCGATATTTCTTATGAGTCCTTCAATCACACCTCGCAGGTCTCGAAAATCACTGTCACAAACAAGGGTGAGTTTAGTCTTTTGAATCGGCAGCCCATCGCCCTGCTCATGGTTCGGCACAAAAGTATCCGCAATCTCAAATATTTTGCACGGCATATTCCCGGCGTTAAGATTTGTTTTCAAAACACCCAGCAAAGAACCAATAAGAGTCTGGCGAAGAATATTTGCGATTTTTCTGGATACATCTTTTACCGCCAAATGTTCCTTAACATCATTCTTTGAGAAGAGTTCGGCAACAGAATTATCAACAAAGTCAACATTTATGGTTTCATAAAAGCCGCACCCGTTAAGATACGTTCCAAGTGATTCAATCAGCTTCTGACGTTTATCGACCGGTACGACTTCTATTTTAATTCTTCGCTCAGTTGGTACTCTAT
>CAZWME010001015.1:0-2124 GCA_964634515.1 uncultured Pirellulales bacterium
TGAGATTTAGGTATATCGACAGAAGATGTGGTTGTAACGGGAATGGGGTAATGAAAATATATAATAAATTTGGGAAGAAAGAGGGAGAAGAACTTGTTGAATGTCCATTTTGTCACGAAAAAGGCAATTTCAAAACCTCCCATCATGCCGAAAAGAAAAAGGCCAATGACAGAAAGCAGTTAAACTTTGATACCCTTGAGTGTGGCAACTGCAAGGGTTACGTTATGGTTTTGTGGTCTGCTAGTGGTGATTTTGGAGGTGGACTACATAACTATCGTGTTCTCCCATGGCCTCTTGATTATACAGATTATCCAGATGTGTGGCCTGATGAAGTTGGTCGCTTTTGGCTTCAAGCAAAACGATCTCTGCTTTCAGAAAATTACGATGCATGTGTAGTTATGGCGCGGAGCGCATTACAGGTGGCATTGCGAGATCAACAGGCAGAAGGGAAGAATCTCAAACAAGAAATTGAAAATCTTGCTGTAAAAGGATTGCTTCCACCTATTATGAAGGATTGGTCTAATAGTGTCCGAGAGCTGGGTAATGAAGGCGCTCATCCAAAACCAGGGCAACCAGCTCCAAACCCAAAAGATGCAACAGACATTGTCAGATTTCTTGATTTTCTTCTTGAATGTTTATATACCTTGCCACACAGGATAAATCAGTATCGTGAGCGTAGTGAAAAGTAGAAAGTGAAAACCATAACATCTGGCTTCATCGAGACCCCTCGCAAGCTCGGGTCTCATGATTCCGTGCGTTAGCTCAAGGAATAGGAATGAATTGCGAACGTCATACTCTGGGACAGGGATTATGAAGATGGTGATATTTACATGGACCATCCACCAGAGAAAACAGAGTGGCTAAAGTATATGGCTATGATTCCGGATAATTACTATACTGCCATAGTTGCCGATTTGACAAATGAAGAAGCTCAGGTGAAAATCAAAGAATTAAGGAAGCTGTGTAATTAGGTTATTAAAGCATTATAAGTCCATCAGGGATGTGATATGTTTACAGGCTGGAAAATTTGAATGTTGATTGATGTGGAAGGTAAGGAAAACTAATTATGAAAAGAATAGCATGTTTAATGTTGGTTGTTTCGATTGCGTTTGCTGGTTGTTATGATGTAGAAATAGATAAAATCACTGGTAAACCTATCTCTGACGACAATGGGACGGAAGTGCGAAGGCAAAATAAGATAGATACAATCACTCAGACCGACTACTCCCGCGATTGGTGGGGCTATTGGGAAAGCTTCTCAAAGTTAATACAAAGGATTGAGATGATGGAGGAGGAGCTCTCCCAAATCAAAAATACTCCAAAGCCAGACAAGACTTTGCTAATCAGGATAGCTAACCTTGAGACTTCTATAGAATCACAGAAGGTAGAGTTGAGAGAAAATATTACAAAGTTGGAGGAGGAGCTCACCCAAATCAAAATTGCACCGAGGCCAGATAAGGCTTTGCTGGCCGGGATAGCTAACCTTGAGAATGCTTTAGAGTCACAGAAAGAAGAATTAAGAGCAGATATTACGAAGTTGAAGGAGGATCTATCCGAAACCAAAATTACTCCAAAGCCAGATAAGGCTTTGCTGGCCGGGATAGCTAACCTTGAGAATGCTTTAGAGTCACAGAAAGAAGAATTAAGAGCAGATATTACGAAGTTGAAGGAGGATCTATCCGAAATCAAAATTACTCCAACGCCAGACAAGACTTTGCTAATCAGGATAGCTACCCTTGAGACCGCTTTAGAATCACAGAAGGAGGATTTAAGAGAAAATATTACCAAGTTGAAGGAAGGACTGCCCAAATCAGAAGGAACATCGGGAGGTGGCTGGTGGACCTCGGCAGCTATAGCGACAATCATCAGTACCCTTATCGCTGTTGGTGTTGCAGTACATAGGTCTCGTAAGGTGTAGTAGTCACTACTTCATCTGACAAACAATGCTATTTCGCTCAATAGTTGCCTGTAAGCAAATGTCCATTTTTTAAACCCGGAGAATCCCGAGCCCCGGAGGGACAGCCACCTATTTTTTTCAGCTGGCATCAGTCCAAAAACTATCACAAAATAATCAACAAAAACTTGTCCTGAGCAGAGCCTGCCCTGAGCGTAGCCGAATGGGTC
>CAZWME010001016.1:0-2119 GCA_964634515.1 uncultured Pirellulales bacterium
CGGCATTGTTGTCTATGAGCTTTTCCAGGGGATTAAAAACCCCAAAGAAAGAGAAATGGTCCAAAGCGATTTTGAGGCTTTCCCCTATTTAGAAATGAATCGATCCATTTAGGAAAAAGCTGCTAATCTCTCTTTGTCCTTGCGAAATAAAGGTATTACGATACCTCCCTCAGGTTTGATTCTTGCCTCTTTAGCGCTTGAAAACAAATGCATGGTTTTCACTAAAGACTCGCACTTCGATATGATTCCAGGCATTGCCCTCTATTCTCCTGAAACCTCTGAAATTAAAAAGGTGGTTATTTCCAGGCAATCAAATAAAGCAACACCTGAGCATTTTGAGTTTACTCACGACAAAGAAAACAACGTGGCAATCATTACAATCAAAGGTTTTAGTTCTCAATACTTGGAAAAGTTTAAGGTATTTTTGGAGAAGCATTTTAGTTATATACATGAAAAGAATATTAAAAATCTGATTATAGATATTCGTGATAATGGGGGTGGCTCAACAAATCTAAGCGGGGAATTGATTGGCTGCTTGACTGACAAACCTTTCAAGCTATTCAGTAAAATTCTGATTAAACTATCAAAACAGATTGAAGGGAAAATATTGCCAAAGGTTAAAAAGGAAGATGAAGGTAAAGTTTTAGAGTTTAAGAGTTCAGATAAAATCCCGAATAAATCTTATCAGGTCTTTAGGGGCAAAACGTATCTTCTTATAAATAGAAATACTTTTTCCACCGCTCTTGATCTTGCAGTAGTTTTGAAGTATTACAGTTTAGCTGTATTAGTAGGTGAGGAAACAAAAGACACCCCAAGTGGTTATGGAGAAGTAGTAATTGTGGAAACGCCTAATACAAAAATGCAGTTGCAGGTTTCAGCTAAATATTTTGAGGCGTTAGGAGATAAAAAAGATGGACGCGGGGTAGTGCCTGATTATGAAGTTTATCAAAAACCACAAGATACTGCAAAAGGAGTTGATACTGTTCTGCAATTTACCCTAAATCTAATAAAAGAGTCTAATTCTAAATCTCTGCGAAAATAATAACCTAAATACTTACATCTGTTGACCAAGCCTTCCCTATAACATTTTAATCGAATAAGCAGTTTGGATTCCCTTTTATTTTCTATTATCAGTCCTCAGCCTTTGGGTGAATAGCAACACGCCTCGCTATACCCAAAATAATCCTCACCGGGACAAATACCGCATAAACACCTCTGTATCGGCCTCGACAAATCTTTTTATATACTGTCGTAGAAAAGGCTTGCAAATATTATAATAGCTGATTAACATACCAAGTTTGAAATAATACGTTGAAAAGTTGGTTAGAAGACGCGAAAGAAAGGATTTACCCAAAAGATGTTAACAAAGCATAAAAAACAGGAAATTATTGGTGATTTTGAGACGCACGAGGGGGATACCGGCTCTCCTGAAGTGCAGATTGCAATTTTAACGAAAAGAATTAACGAGCTAACAGAACATTTCAAGATTCACCGTAAAGACCACGCTTCCAGACGCGGTTTATTGAAAATGGTCGGGACCAGGTCGGCATTGCTAAAATACGTGAAAAATAAAGACGTAAAACGCTATCAAAAAATTATATCCCGGCTCGGCCTGCGAAAATAGATGAGCATTAGCACACAAATAACCCGCTCCTTTAAGTGCGGAATCCACTTATTAACATGCCAGTGAAGTTATAGATGTTTGATGTATGTAGGAATGAGATAGTATAAATTTAATGTATGTAGAAAGGAGGTAGTATATGTTTGATGTATGTAGAGTAGAAAGACAAATCGGGGGTAGAATACTTTCCATCGAAACCGGCAAAATTGCCAAACAAGCCGATGGTGCAGTTGTAGTCCAATACGGCGATACAATCGTTCTTGTCGCAGCAGTAACTGCGCCGCCAAGATTCGAAGATATTGATTTTTTCCCATTGAGTGTTGATTATCGAGAGAAACAAAGTGCCGCAGGCAAATTTCCGGGCGGTTTTATTAAACGGGAGGGAAGACCGAGTACGAAAGAAACCCTGACGGCAAGGCAGATTGACAGACCTATCAGGCCCCTCTTTCCGGAGGGCTATTTCCAGGAAGTGCAAATCTCAGCCAACGTTTTAAGTGC
>CAZWME010001017.1:0-2118 GCA_964634515.1 uncultured Pirellulales bacterium
ACTCACGACATTCACGTTGGCAACGTGACGCTCTACCACTGAGCTACGCCCGCAACTCGTATCTCATTACTGAGTGATAAGATACAGTTTTGTTGATTATATTTGCTTTTATCGGCTATGCAAGTGGTTTTTTTAAAAAAATAGCCGCTTGCAGTATAGTTTCTATTTTATGAAAAAAGTTATTTTGGGAATACAAGTAATTTTATGCCCATCAGAAGTAGGAAGGCGGCGACTACTTTTCTGAAATGTTTCTGAGGGATTTTATCGACGACGGACTTTGCAATTTTTGCACCGAGGAAGGAGGCAGGGATAAATACAATCAGGCCCAGCAAGAGTAAACGAGGCAGTCGAGCGTCATTGAGGATGTAGGTCGTCAGACGGGTTGTGTCAATCGTCAGGGCAATGGCTCCAGCGGTGGCAATATAAACGGCTTTGGGTAAATCGAAGGAGGTTAAGAAAAGGCCGCGGATAGCCCCGCCCATTCCAAAGAGGCCGGCAAAGAAACCCGAAAGAGCACCGCCGCAGGCACCGGCCGGGAGGCTTTGTTTGATTTTGAAAGAGCTTTTGGTGAACAGGTAGATTACGTAAATAATCAGGAAAGAGCCCAATATCCTCGATAAAAAGGCCGTTGAAATATCGAATACCAACTCGGCGCCGAGATATGCGGCTGCTATGCCCGGGATGCCGAAGCTTAGAATCAGCTTCCATTGGAAACCCTTTCTGAAAAGGAGCAATTTCCAGATGTTGCCGAACCAGTGAATAATCCCAACGAAAAGGAGCGTCTCCGGGAGCGGATAAAATGAAAGCATAACCGGAACCATAAGGGTAGAGGTCCCAAAGCCGGTCAATGTGCCTACAGAGCTTGCTATTATGACGGCAAATGTGATTAGAATTATTTCCATTTTCACCCCCTGTACGGCTTAACAGCTTGTAACTTATACTTACGTCTGCTCAATGTACAGACCAGATGTAATAATGTTCATTTTTTTTAGCAGCGTTTTGCGAGATGCATGATATAATATCAGAGCAGATTTACCCTGTGTTTTTGAAGCAATGCAGGGCGGCCGAGGCCAATTCTAAAACAGGAAACAGTTGAAAAGAATTGGAGGCAAAGAAAATGGCTGCAACAAATCTTTGTCAGTTCAAGAAGTGGTTTTATCCGGTGGTGTGTTTGGTCATAGTACCGGTGATATTTACTGTTATTTTCGGGACTGGCTGTGCGAAGGAGCCGGAGGAGATTGTAGCTTCACAGGAAGCGGATACGAACCAGGCAGCAGTCGAGTCGAGCCGGCAGCCCGGGCAAGAACAAAAAGAGTCCGGCGAGAATGAACCACCGCGCCTTGAGCATGAACATCCAGCCTTTTCTGAGCGGGCCGAAGAGCGTCAAAGAATGGTGGCCAGGCAAATCGAGGCAAGGGGTGTAAGGGACCCGAATGTGTTAAAGGCGATGCGAACCGTTCCCCGCCACGCCTTTGTTAGATTCTTAGAGCAGCGCTATGCCTACGCCGACTCTCCATTGCCTATCGGTTTCGACCAGACGATAAGCCAGCCTTACATCGTGGCCTTTATGACCGAGGCATTACAGCTTAAACCAAATTCCAGGGTCCTTGAAATCGGCACAGGCTCAGGTTATCAGGCCGCGGTGTGCGCCGAGATTGCCGAGAAGGTATATACTATCGAGATTGTAGAAGGGCTCGCGAAAAGAGCAAAAAGGGACCTGGAGGAACTCGGCTACTCGAACGTATACGCCAGATTCGGTGACGGATTTTTCGGCTGGCCGGAAGAGGCGCCGTTTGATGCGATTATCGGTACCGCCGCTGCAGGGCGCATACCAGAACCGTTGCTCGAACAAATTAAGCCGGGTGGCAGGATGATATTGCCTTACGGCAGTCCACAGGGCTTTCAGTATCTGGTGGTCGTAACAAAGGACAAAGCCGGCAAAATCCGCAAAGAGAATGTTATGCCAGTGAGATTTGTCCCTATGACCGGAGAAGTAATGAAGCCGGAGAAAGAAAAAGAGAAGTAAACTACAGAAGAATCATTTTTAATATAAGCTTTCGTCTTATTCGATAGGCCCTGTGCGGCTTAGAGGCCAATATATCTTGTATGCCCTGCCTT
>CAZWME010001018.1:0-2116 GCA_964634515.1 uncultured Pirellulales bacterium
AGGAGGTTCAGAAACTACTTAATAAATTCTTCAAGTGGCGAAAGTCCGCATTAAAACATAAAAACATGGAAAATATGTTAGGTTTTCTCACTCCTGCTCGAATAGGACAGATTATTGAACATGAATACGCCCAACAGCATGGTTTGATTTGCTTAGAAGAACTACATCAGGGCGGGCTGTGGTCTCAGCCTGATTTTCCTGATATAAACTCGTTACCTAGCAGACGTCTCTATTTCTTTGATCCTAAGAAGGATTATATGTGGGTACGAATGGAAAATTATGTGGTGCCGAAAACAAGTTGGCAGATCGATAAAAATTGGTTGCCTGAAGATCAGCGAACCTCCAAGCCGAGACATACTATTATTGATATTTTGGAATTTGGGCAAGTAAAGGGAGGAGTTTGGTTTCCTGTCAAGGTCAATGAATATGATGGTGAGAAATAGAAAGGATACGAAGATTGAGTTAAATCAAAGGCCGGGCCTTTTGAAGTTCGGCCATTTCTTTTTGCAAATGTTATGCTGAAATCGTCAGGTGTCGCACCACCCGAAGCTATCCGTCCGGCCATTGTAGCTATTCTCACAAGTTCTAACGAGCGGTAAGGCGGTTATTACGGCTGGAGATTATTCCTTTGTAAAAAAGCATGTTCTCAGTATAATGGGCGCCTGACGTTTACAGCTTTAACTCGATTCATGGAACAAATTGGAAGGAGAAAAACATGGATTTCAGACACGGACCGGGCCCGGCGGAATTAATTCTCATCCTCTTCATAGCGTGTATTGTACTGACGTTTACTGCCATAAAGGTATTCAGCTTTTGTAGGATATTTTCAAAGGCGGGCTACAGTTGGGCTTTCGGATTACTTATGCTCCTGCCGATGTCAGAGCTAATTATCCCTCTCATCCTTGCTTTCATGGACTGGCCGGTTTGTAAAGAGCTTCGCCTGTTCAAACAAGGGCAGAGCAGCGGCTCCAAATAGGCTAATGGTCTCTTGAGGGTGATTCTAACACTGCTCGGATGTATTAGCCGTTCAGGCTGGGCTTGTAGAGTAGCTGGATAGATGAAGAAATCCTGCTCCTGAAGAGGCGTCACCAGTTCAATTCAAGTTCAATAAGACCACCTCCACCGGCCCTGGACTTTCGACCGGATAAATATCGGAAAGACCGCTCCCGTTTTATTTCACTCTTTTATATTTTGAGGTGATATCATATATCATCCGGGGTTTTTACGTCTCCTCCTGTCTTTCTGCTTCCGAATCTTTTCTATCCTTTTTGCTTGGGGGCTTTTCTTTCCCAGCAGTTCGTTCTCCAGCAATTCACACATTCGTTTTCTGGCATAATATCGATTCAGTCCCTGGCTGCGGCTCTTTTGAACTTTCACTGCCAACCCGCTGGGAATATGTTTTAGATGAACACAGGTAGAGCTCTTATTTACTTTCTGGCCGCCTGCGCCACTGCTTCGGACGAATTTTTCCTCGATATCTTTTTCGTTCAAATTGCACTTCTGCATACGTTGTTCGAGTTCTGCTTTTTTCCGTTCTGTAACTCCAAAGTCGATCATATAACCTCTGCTCTCGATTATATCTTAACTGCCTCACCACTGTCCTTTAGCTGCCATAATTATAATACAACTGGCCGCAGCAACGCAAGCTATCGGCAAATATGAATTCCTCAACACGAGTTCGTCATTTAAACTAGCGTACCAAGCAGGTAATCAAGGCATTTATTCTGTACCTTAAACCATAGTTTTATATCAGGCCTTGCATATTCAATACTGCTTTAGTTGTCTTCTCGGATATCAAGGTATTATTTGAGGCGACACTGTCTATTCACTAAGGTTATTATTTGAGGCAACACTTCCCATTGACTGGTACTGAAGTGATATACCCCGATTCCGCCTGCAGGTGGCAGGGCAAACCACAAGATACCTGGATCTAACTCGTAATAGAAAGGCCAATCAAAATAAACCCAATCCGTGGGCATATGTATGGACCACCCACCTGTAGCGGTATTGAGACTCTGTACAAAATCAAATGAGTAGAAGTAAACTAAGTCACCCTCGTTTAATGAATAACCCAAATCCGTTCCGCCTTCCATCCATACCCATCCGGAGAGAAAAT
>CAZWME010001019.1:0-2116 GCA_964634515.1 uncultured Pirellulales bacterium
CTCAAAGTATTTGCGCGCCGTCTCACAGGTTGCATGTTCATCGGTCAGGCCGTAAGCTTGTCCCAAGTGCATCATGGTCTCGGCATTGACCAGGGCCATCTGATCGGCCTGTTCCCATCAGGCTGCATATCCGGGGGCCGTTCTATCAATAATACTGCCGATTGGTAAGGCATCATCAAAATCCCCGGCATACATGAATATGGCCGCAGAACTTTGATGCAAGTTATTCTGGCAAACAGCCCGGCGGGCCTGTTCTTTCACTTTTCGCAAACAAGGCATTAGTATCGCAAGCAAGACCGCTATTATGGAAATCACCACCAGCAATTCTATGAGGGTAAAAGCATATGGAATTTCTTTGAGTCTTCGAGTCTTAACTATCATTTGGCTACTCCTTTATCAATTCCTAAATTTCTTTTCCTACGGATTTTTCTGAATAATATCCCGCCCACCCGGGTCTTTCAAAAACATATATGCCAGGCTCGCTGGGGTATTGCTTCTATCGTTGAGTTCTTTTGCAAACGCCTGCGCATCGAAGAATATATCCGGCTGCTGCCTTGAGTATGTGATAAGTGTATCCACACATTCGGCGTTATCTGAGCCCCATATCCGGATACCCACTGGAAGTTTGCTTTTACGAAGTGCATATATTCGAGTCCATTGCGGATTGATTTCGGATTGAATATCAAATACCACCAGGTCTTCCTGTACCACGGCGTCAGCATTTACAAGAGGGGTGACATCAATAAGGCTTTGGCCCGAAATAATCCGAATAACGGTTTCGAGGGAATATTCACCTGTTGTGCCAAGTATTTCGAGCAGCTCAACTGCTCTTAAATCCGGTTCGGTCCGGCGACGTTTTTCTATGTCAAATGCCCTTGTCACTTCACCGGCGCAACTGAAAATCACCTGACTACCAACCCGTATTCGTGCATGTCCGCCCTGTCCCATCCACAATTCAAATTGCCGAGGTTCGTCCAAGACACCATCTTTTATATAAACCACAGCACTGAAAAAAGGTACCGACCGAAAGCGTTCTGCGACATCGGCCCAGGCAACATTTGAGCTGCTGAATTGAGTTATACCTATTATTGCCGTGATACCTATCACCGCTGCCGCCGTTAGTTTGGCGATTGGGCTCCTGAATATTAATTCCCAAATGTTCGGCTGAGTCACACGCAAATCCTTTTGCTTTAATTTTTCCAGATGGTCCAGAGCTCCGGCAAGCATTCTTTTATCGGCGTCGGTACTTGTAGTAACATCCGATTCGTTAATCAGTTTTTCAATTTTATCTGTCGGTTTCATTTTTTCACCTCATCCAGAATTAACCGCAGTTTATCGAGTCCGTAGCGGTAACGGCTTTTGGCTGTATTGTTTGAGAGACCAAGCGATTCGGCGATTGCCCTGAATGTCATTGCGGCCTGGTGGCGCAGGAGTATTACTTCCCGCTGGTCATATGGAAGCCGGTTCATTGCGCTGCTTAGCTGCTGCAACTGTTCATTGCATATTATCGACGCCGGCGGCTCATCCGAATTGGAGCCAAAGAATTCTGCTACTTCCAAACCTACGCTCTGACGATGTTTTGCCTTGTTTGAGTTACGTGCACGATTAGCAACACAGGTGAGCAAATAGCCCTTGAGACTTCCTGTGAGCCGGAACTTTTCTAAAGATTGAACAAAGGTAACAAAGACATCATGCACAACATCTTCAGCGGCACTTTTATCATTTAAGAGAGCTATCGCCAAAACCAGTAAATCGGCTTTGTACTTTTGGTAGATACGCTCCAGAGCATCGGAGGCACCACGTTTACATTTTATTACAAGCTGCTTGTCTTCCATCAGGACCGCCTAACCGGTTCAGTAACAAACATTTGTTACCAATATAACAATTTGGACGGTGGTTTGGGTCTAAAGAAAAGAAGTTTTTTTGCAGGAATGAACTTTGCACAGAAAAAAGCCGCTCTATTTTTAAAAAGCGCATAAAAAAGGCCGAGCTATAAAAGCCCGGCCTTATTTAATAAACGTTCTTTTACTTTTTACAGAACTACCTGGCTTCCGTCGGTTCTTGGAGGTCCTTTTTAAAGTTAGACTCTTCTTTAATAAATTGTACATGACCATCA
>CAZWME010001020.1:0-2103 GCA_964634515.1 uncultured Pirellulales bacterium
AGATTGCTTTTTTTGCCTGTGAGCAGATTGTCAACAACTCTAACAAAGCATCCCTGCGAGATGAGTTCTCGGGAAATATTAGAACCGATAAAACCAGCTCCCCCGGTTACTAAGAATTTTGTCATCAACTAAGCCTCAGAAAAATATTTCTTCATATTGATTTAAGGACACCTCAAGTTTCGGCATGATAGCATAAAGCTCAATGATTGTCACTATTGAATTGAATCTTTAATATTTTTAAGGCCTAAGGGAACCTCTAAAAATTCATTTTTACTGCGAACGGCTGCAATTTCCTCCAGCGGCGTTGTCAGGCCAAAATGCGTCCTCGACATAGCTTTGGCTATGCCTGTGGCGATTTTGGCCTTCCGCCTTGCCGGAGAAAATTTCGCTCGTTCTCGTGACAAAAGCAATTGTTAGAGGCCCCCTTAAGTTAAGCCGGCGGCAAGTGCTGCTTTTCTGGCCTTTTTGGCTTTTTTCTCATATTTCCGGTATGACTTGAACTGCTCGTTGAAGTACCCGCCTTTCATGGACCTTGCGGCAAAGAGCACACAGCCGATTATTTTGGCATTAACTTCTTTGAATTCGCGAATAGTTCTCTGGGCAGCGCCTCTGCTCGTAGCGGCGGCATTAAATACCAGAACAGTCGTATCAACAAGCCTGGCCAATACTTTTGCATCGCTCACAAGCAGGACAGGCGGCCCATCAATTATAATGTGGTCGTAGTTGTTCCGCTGGCGGCCAAGCAGCTCTTCCATCCTCGGGCCACCGAGCAACTCAGCCGGATTAGCAGGCAAAGGCCCGCAATCGATTACGTCAAGGCCTTCTATGCCGCCGGACCTTATAGCTTCCTGGAAACCGCATTGCTTCGTCAGCACGCTGCTCAATCCAAAATCAAAACCTTCAGCTTCAAGCTTATCTTCGAGTATATCGGTTTGTATTTTTGGAAACAGTTTTTCTAAGTGGGGTTGTCTGAAATTGGCATCTATTAGCAGGACTTTTTTATCCGCGGCAACAAAAGTTGTTGCAAGATTGACCGCCACGGAAGTGTTGCCGTCCCCCGCCATACCGCTGCTGATGAGCAAAGTTTTCAAGGATTCGGCCGTGCCGGAGAGTTTTAAGTTCGTCCGGCATCGCCTGTAAGACTCGCTTATAACAGAGTAAGGAGCCAATCGGACGACAGACATAAGCTCAATGCGACGAACCTGACTATCTTCGGATGCATCCGGGATAACACCTAAAAGAGGAATATGTAAATATTTTGCGACGTCACTGGGTGTACGCACCAGATCATTAGCCATTTCAATAAGAAAGGCAAGACCTACACCAAGCATAAGGCCCAACATCGTCCCGCCTGGGAACCATAGGTACCACTGACGGGAGAAGGCCATTTCCAGCGGTATCGGAGCATCTCCAATTCGCTGAACTTTTGGTGTATCCGGAGAATCATGCAGCATCTTCAATTTCTCGACCTGCTCTTTGATTAAGTCGAGCATTACGATTCTCTCATCTCTTATCTTCAGCCGCTGTTCATACTGAACCCGCGCCGAGTCAAGATCTTTTTTCTGCGCTACCGCCTCCTGTCGCTGTTTTTCCAACTGTTCAAACCTTTTCTGCAAAACATGCAAACCGTCACGGGCATTTGCGAGATTCGCACTGCGAGTCAGTTCTCCGATCTCGACCTTCCTTAATTCTCTTCTTTTTTTGATTTCTTCTATCTGCTCCCTCATTTGGAGCACATCTCTGTGATTTTCACCAAACTTTGTGAGTTTGGCGGAAAGCTGCGCTTCCTGAAAGGCAAGCTGCTGAGCAAGTGTAACCATAACGGCATCTCTTTCTATCGCATATTGAACCTGCTCAGTAATAGGGCCTGTCGCCAGATCCTTAAGATTTTCTATGTCGGCACTTAACTGCCCTATTCCCAGTTCAAGGTTACTTTTTTCGAGTTCCAACTCATTCAACTTCAAAGTGATTGTATGCTGGAAATTACGCCCTGTCGGCATAGCAAGGTCGGTTATGCCCCATCTCTCGCGTACATCATCCAGCCCCTTGTCGGCTGCATCCAGTTCTGCTTTAACCCGGTCCCGCTGCTCTTCAAGCTTAACC
>CAZWME010001021.1:0-2099 GCA_964634515.1 uncultured Pirellulales bacterium
CTTATGCGGCAAGTAAATACGTGTATGTTGGACATTTGGTAATTCAGACAACAAACCCAATTCAAACCCAATTTAAGCCAATTAAAGCCAATCCTAAGCCAATTTGTCGAAAGGGGAAAAATTGATGCAAAGTAAGTATTTACAAAGGCTTATGAATAAAATGCGGCTATGGGCAAAAAAACAAAGCCAATTCAAACCCAATCAAACCCAATCAAACCCAATTTGTAGTGAGCTTGTCGAACCTATTTCAAACGTGACCTTACAAAAATTAGGCATTATGAGTCAGCACAGTTGAAGTTGTGAGTTTAGTAAGGTAGAATAAATGATTATGGAAAAATATTCACAAGATAAAGAATGTACCGTGATGACAAAGGAACAGGTTCGTGACGTTGATTCCTGGGCGATAAATACACTTGGCATACCCGGCGTAGTTTTGATGGAAAATGCTGGCCGCAGTTGTGCCGAGCTTATTAAAGAAAAATTAAAATCCATTACCGCCCCGAAAGTCTGCATCTTCTGTGGGACAGGAAATAACGGCGGCGACGGATATGTTGTTGCCCGCCACCTTCTTAATAGTGGCTTTAAGGTTCAAGTCGTGATATGTGGCGACCGCCAAAAGGTCAAAGGCGACGCGGAGATAAACCTCGATATTTTAGAGAAATTAGGCCGGCCGATTGAACAGATAAATCTCAAAGAAGATGACGTACCCGCCCGAGTCAAAGAGTTTACAGCCGATACTGATATGATTGTTGACGGCCTGTTTGGAACCGGATTAAGCGGACCCTTGAGGGACGACTATATACAATTGATTGATTGTATAAATGCCTGTGATTGTCCCGTTCTGGCGTTGGATATTCCCTCTGGTCTGGATTGCGATACTGGTCGGCCTCACGGTGCGGCTGTCAGAGCAAGCTGTACTGTAACTTTTGTTGCAGTCAAAAAGGGTTTTGTCTCAGAATGCGCAGCTTCATACACGGGCGAGATTTATGTTGCTTCGATAGGGGTCGAACCGGATTCGTAGCTCCTGTTCCCTGTTCTTAACTTTGCAACGCTGCCTGTTTTCTAAAAAGCGCCGGCCTTACTTATCTGGCCTTTGTAGCCGATAAAATACAGAAATCTTTCATACCTGAATATAGGTATCCAAAAAGCCTGTGCCTGACTCTGAAGCTGGTTATAGTGGTTGAGCTGTTGCAGTAACGACTCGTATCTTTGCATTGCTCCCGGATCCAGTTCCAGTTGTTCAAAGGTTGGTTGCTGTTGTGGTACCTGAGGCTGATCGCCAAGAACCAGAAAATCTGTGTCGATAGAAATGTTGTCAACGACTTTGCCGCCCCATTTTTCGATAAGGGTTTTTATTCTGCCGGTCGCATTTTCGTCGATGTTTCCGTCGTTATCAAGGTCAAAGTCGCCGACAATAACAAACACATTTGTTTTGTCGCTGTTCCAGATTAAATTTGCTGCAATGTCACCCAGTAATATGGGCTTTTTTGCATCTGATTCCGTAATACGGGCCGCACAGTAAGTGTCTGCCACATCGAATACTTCGATTTCAGCCTTTCCTTTGCCGTCCTTCGGGACTGAGCCGCTTCTGTCATAAACCGTAAAGGTTAAGCCTCTGTAAACGTGCTGATCGGTGCCGATATTAAGATGGACTACCTTGGCCTGGTCGTCAATTAATATTATTTTGCCGTCGGCCCTGTGAGCCAGCACTTCGTGGTCCGGCGGCGGCATAATATCCATGACTGCCTGCTGAGCACGTTTCATAATACCCACAGACTGTTTCAATTCCGCCCGGGTTTTCAGAAGTGTACCCTCCATTGTTTTTAAATTGGCGGTTGCATCATCTAATTGCTTCTTGTAATTATCAATCTGCTCATTAGTGCTTTGTTCTAAGCGGGTTTGAAGGTCGGCGTAGTCGGCCTGCATCTTATTGACCAGCGCTTGTAGTTTGTTTTTCTCTTTTTCGATAACTTGTTCTTTATCGGAATAGGCTTTTTTGGTAATCTCAAATTGTGCTATCTGGTTATCGAGGTCTTTTTGTAAAGCGCTGTTTGCTTCTTTAGTTCTATTCAGCTCTGAGGCTAAGTCATTGATGATTT
>CAZWME010001022.1:0-2099 GCA_964634515.1 uncultured Pirellulales bacterium
GCCCTGTTCAGCCATTCGTACAATTTTTTTGTCTTCGGTCTTTGAATCTTTTAAATCCTGCAAGGCCTTTTCGGTTTTGGCCTCTGCAAACTTTATTTCTGATTTCATTTCCTCCAGCTGAGATGTGGTTTAGATAGGTATCTTCTGGCTAATTCGGGATTCCATATCCAACAGATGTGTCCTTCTCTATCAACTGCAATTTTTCCGGATTCCAACAGATAATCAAAGATAACGCAATAAGTTTGATAAAGCATCTTTCGAGGCAAGTGTTGCCACAGACTTTTTTTCTTATATTCGCCGGGATTGTTCCGGATAAATTCTTCAACCATTAAGATTGTATCCAATTGCGGATAATGCAGGATGTTCTTTTGTAATGTTGCTTGTGGCATGGTTATATCAATGTGTATAACTTTATAAACTTTTCGACAGGGAAGAGTTTATAAAGAATAGATGTGTTATGTTGCCAATATGTTCCCCAGCCTTGCCACGACGACGCTGGGCAGTTTTATTTTTGGAATTTGAGCGCCTTGCTATTAATAATTAAATCGCCGTTCGTAGTTTTTGTGATTCATCCATTCCAGGATAATGGAAACTACAAGGATCCTGTTGTTTTCTATTGAGTACAACAGCCTCCATGCATTCGGAAGATTATACTTCCAAAGATTCTTGATGTTATGTTTCTTCAGATATACCTTTGGGATCAATCGTGTTGGAATTTGCATTCCGCAAAAAGCATTTGCCTCGATATCCTTAAATGCTCTGACCAGCCAATCATACATCTTTCTTTCATCCGCATTTCCGTTCTGCAATTCTTCAAATGCCTTATGAATCTTCTTATCAGTGAATTTGACTTTTGAGGCAAGCTTCATTTTCTCCAGAATAACGTCTTGTCTTTCATGAGAGCATTTACTTTCTCCGGATAATATATCCATCCAATCTTCCCTTCCGAATCAACCGATATTTTCCCCGAGTAAGACAGGTAGTCGATAATGACGCAATAGGTCTGAAACATCATCTTTTTGGGAAGCGTCTTCCACAAGGCTGTTTTCTTGAATTCTCCATCATGCTTTTTTACTGCGTCCTCTACCATTAGGACGGTGTCAAGTCTTGGGAATCGTAATATCTGTTTTGTTTCCACGTTATATCAATGGATACAACATTATATAAATCTTTCGATAGGCTGTTCCTCACAAACATACAACATTTTAACAACAGAACTCATCGTCAGGCGCTTCACATTCGATGGAGGTGTCTGTTTTTAATTCCAATATCAATTTAAGAGAAAGGACGGTGTACTATGCATCAATCTATTTGTGCGAAAGTTAGTAAGAGACTGTTATCAAAAGCCGACAGGCTTTTCACAGGCACACTGGACGGCAGAATAATCGAGATTCTGCAGAACGCCAGGCGTGCAGGTGCAAAGCAAGTAACGATCACAAACGAAAAAGGACTCGTTGCAGTCCGGGACAACGGAGGGGGTATTGATGATTTTTCGAAACTGCTGCATCTTGGCGATTCGGACTGGGATGATGCAATGGAAAAGTCAGAAGACCCTGCAGGTGTTGGAGTGTTTTGCCTGGCACCACGGGAAGTAACTATCTGCAGCACTAACAGGAAGGTATGTATAACTGAGAAGGCCTAGACAGGTGAACCGGTCCCGATCCTGGAAAATACTGATTCTGTAAAAGGAACAAAACTTGTTTTCAAGGATGAGCTGTGGGAATTTGCCACAGTAGAAAAACATGCTGTTTTTACCGGCCTGGCAGTAACAGTTGATGGCAAGAAATGTAGCAAAGAATCATTCTGCTCTGAAACGGCAGTCGGTTACGCGAGCCTTGGATGCAGAATCGAAGTGCGCCCAAAGAAGGCCCTTAATAAATGGCATGAGCGTTTCAGGAGCGGATATTACTCCAAGGACATCCTGGTAAACTTTCACGGTCAGGTAATAGACTTTTCATATTCGCCCGTAAGCGATGAAGAGTTAACTTTCCTGGTAGATGTGACAGGAGAGCCGACGGGCATTCGGCTGATGTTGCCTGCAAGGACCAGGCTTGTTGAGAATAAAGCTTTCGAGTAGCTTAAGACTGCAATTGAGATCG
>CAZWME010001023.1:0-2096 GCA_964634515.1 uncultured Pirellulales bacterium
TTACCGCTTCCACTGCGTTGGCTGAAAAGGTTTTGAGCAGAGAAAGAGGAGCGGTCGGAAAATACATTGAATTTATATCATCGGGCGGCAGTGATTATCCGATTGATCTTTTGAAAAAGGCTGGAGTTGATATGACGGGAGCCGAACCGTTTAATAAAACGATGGCAGCGATGAATCGTACCATGGATGAAATCGAGGCGATTTTGGATAAAAAAGGAAGATAAAAAGTTATGTAAATTATGAGAGGAAAGGGTAGAGAAATGGAAAAACATATTACTCTTGTGGCAGTACTCAATATTGGATTTGGTGTCATGGGATTATTATTTGCATGTATGGCTTTTTTAGCTATTGCCGGCGGTGGAATTATTTCAGGAGACCCGGATGCAATGATAATCACCATGATAGTTGCCTCTGCGATCACTATATTTTTTATTATAATATCCTTACCGGTTTTTATCGGGGGTATCGGGCTTCTGAAGCGCAGGGGCTGGGCGAGGATTCTGGTTCTGATAATTGCCGTTTTGTATTTGTTCCTGATTCCGATTGGGACCTTAATCGGTGTTTATACACTCTGGATTTTGCTGAATGACGAGACGGTAAAGTTATTTACAAAAGACTCCGGCTGACAGATGGTCTGGTTTTAAGAAGCTATTTCAAAGAGGCGAAGAATCTTTTGAATCTGGGCTGATATTTGTCGGTAATGTCGAATGAGGTGATTACTCCCTTTGCTTTTCCGATTATGAATTTTCTTTCCACAAATCCGAAGTATCTTGAGTCCTTACTGTTGTCCCTGTTGTCACCCATAACAAAGTAGCTGTTCTGAGGTACCATAACCGGCCCGAAGCTGCGGATAGCCGTAATTGAGGGGATGCTAATTATCGCATGAGAAAGTCCATCCAAATCTTCCATCGCCAATGTGCACTTTTCTTTCAACTTGCCGGGCAGATATTCTTTGTATTTTGAGTCGATTTTCGTATAACCGGCTGGTTCGCCGTTTAGAAACAGTGTGTTATTTCTTAATTCGATTGTGTCACCCGGCAGCCCTATTATTCTCTTGACTAATCGAGTTCCATCATCGGGAGAAAAACAAACTACAATATCGCTTCTTTGTGGATTCGACCATTTTGCGAGTCGATGCAGAGTAAGGGGAAATCTCAGGTCATAAGCTATTTTATCGACATAGATCAAGTCGCCCTCCAATATGGTGGGATTCATAGAGCCGGTAGGGACCCAATTCCAGTCTGCCAGGCTTGATTTTGCAGGTACTATAACAAAAACTATGAAAAAAATGGTCACTCGCCATTCTTTCCAGAGCTTGTATAGATGTCTTGTAATTTTGTGTATCTTCATTTTTTCCTCCATAAATTATTATCGACAAGGAGAGTATAATACTATACGTGAAAAATTCTTCAATGTTCTTTATTATGCTTGAGAATATGTTTCTTGTTACGGTTGCGTTTGCTGTGGGAATTTGGTATTTTTTGTTATATATCGGGGCTTGGCTGTGTGGCTAAGTATGTCAAAGGAGAAAATTCGGTTGAAAAATGGATTATTGGAGGCAAGACCATGAAGCGAGTTGCAGGAAGATTGTTGATATTGAGTGTTCTGATAGTAATGTTGTCGGTATTGGTGGGCTGTCAGGGCTTGGCCGGGCCGATTGAGCCGGGCAAAAAGACAATGCTCTTCAACGGTAAAGACCTTGCCGGCTGGAAGTTGTTCATCCCGGATGAGGCAATCGATGTGAACAAGATTTGGTCGGTGAAAAACGGCGTTGTGCGTTGTGAAGGAAAGCCCAACGGTTATATGCGGACCAAAGCCGAATATAAAAACTACAAGCTTCACCTGGAATGGCGCTGGACGGCCGAACCATCCAATAGTGGTGTGCTGCTGCATTCCAGCGGAGAGGATAAAGTGTGGCCTCGATGCATAGAGTGCCAGTTAAAAGGGGGTAGCGCCGGTGATTTCGTCCTTATCAATGGCACCGGCGTTACTGTTGACGGTCGGGACAGGCAGGATGTTAATAAGCAATTCGTTAGCGTAAAAAAGAAACAGCAGAGCAACGAAAAAACGCCGGGGCAATGGAACAGCTATGATAT
>CAZWME010001024.1:0-2093 GCA_964634515.1 uncultured Pirellulales bacterium
TATCTTCCGGCTTAATTTCCTGGCCGTAAAGCTCTTTGATTTGTTGAGCTATTTCGGTTCTCATATTATATTGTTTCTCTTCGTTCTTTTACCTCGTCGCCAGATAGATTTGGCAGCCTTGACAATTCAGGCCGCAATAACTAGTTGTCTCGTTCATTTTTCTTTCCCCGTTTAAGTGGAATTATTTCTGATTCAGCAATTTTCGATACACCGCCTCGATGGTATCGACCATTGTTTCCGGTGCGAATTTTTCTTTTACAGAATCCCTTCCGTTTTCACCGAGTTTCTTTCTCAAGCCCTCGTCTTCTATCAATTCAGCACAGGCCCTTGTTAATTGTTCGACGTTTTTGGGTTCGATAAGCCGGCCTGTGTTTTCGTTTACAACTTCTTTTGCACCGTCAACATCGAAAGATATGGCCGGCCTGCCGCAAAGCATTGCCTGTGGCAGAGTGCGAGCAAGCCCTTCCCTCAGCGAGCAGTGAACGAGTATGTCGGATGATTGTATGGCAAGAGGTATTTGGCTCGGCGGTAACAGGCCGGTGAATTTGAACTTTTCAGTTAATCCTAACTGGCGAACTTGTTGTTTGAAATGTTCAGACAGGTTCCCGTCCCCAACAAACAGCCAAACGCACTTTCCAAACTGCTTCGAGAGCTGTTTTGCTGATTCGATAATATATTTATGCCCTTTGAGCATAAATAATCGGGCGATAGTAACAAGCACCATCGAGTCTTCGCCGATTTCATACTTTTGTCGAAAATCTTTTTTACGCTCCTGCGATATCGGCTCTAAGAAATCATTCTCTTCGATAGCCGAATAAGCGGTAACAAACTGCTCCGGCCTGCCGATACCTGCGTCCGTTGTCTGAATGGTCATTGCATCGGCAACACTGATAAAAAAGTCCGTTCGTTTTGCAGCCGACTTCTCGGCAGCGATATAAAACCTGTTGAGCCACTGGCTTTGGTACGGATGGAAGGCCAGTCCGTGTATTGTGTGTACCACAGCCGGCAGGTTGTCCGCCCATTTCCCTTTTAAGCTGTAGCCGGCAAATCTGCCTAATATCCCCGCCTTTGCCGAATGAGTATGAACGATGTCCGGCTGTAATTTGTTAAGTAATTTCTTTATCTTTAAGTAACTGATAGTATCATTAAATGGATTTATCGCCCGGCGAAGCTTATCGACAACTATAACTTTATAATTTTGCTGCTTAGTCTGATTAAAAAGCTCGCCCTCCGGCCCGATAGCCGGCCCGGTAATCAGCGTAACATCATGGCCTCTCTGAGCTAAGAGCTTGCAGGTTATGAGCGTATTCTCCTGCGCCCCGCCTAATATCAGCCGAGTTATAATATGAACGATTTTCAATGCTTCTCCTGCGTGACTTCTTCTAATGTTTTATCCACATCAGACACAATCCCTGCGGTGGGGCGAGCTGTCCCGCTGCGGTACGGTCCTTTGCCCGGAGAATCTCATTTATTTTTTCAGGTCTCCATCTGCCGGTGCCCACGTCGACCAGGGTACCGACGATATTCCTGACCATATTATACAAAAAGCCGTCACCCTCTACATCAATATATATCCAGTCTTTTTCCTGTTTATTATTACTCATGTCGCAGCGAAAGATTGTTCGCACAGAGCTTTCTCTTTTGTCCGCCGCCGATGCGAAGGATTTGAAATCTTTTTTGCCGACCAGAAGTTTAGCCGCTTCATCCATAGCTGTAATATCGAGTTTAGTGTGCAGATGCCAGCAGTGCCTGATTTTCAGGACCGGCCGAACCTGCCCTGTAAAGATTGTATAGCGGTATAACTTGTTTGTTACCGAGCCCATTAAATCAAAACCCTGCGGGACTTCCACGGCCTCGGTAACCGCGATATCCGCCGGGATTCTGCCCGTGATTGCCCTGGCCAGATTTTCTGTTGGTATTGGCGAATCGATTTGAATCAGACCAACCTGCCCCAAAGCGCTTACGCCAGCATCGGTTCTGCTTGCTCCGAATAATCTAATCTCAGAGCCAAGCAGGTCCTGTATTGCTTCGGTAATCACTCCCTGGATTGTTCTTTGTCCCGGCTGAATTTGCCAGCCGTGATATTCGGTGCC
>CAZWME010001025.1:0-2091 GCA_964634515.1 uncultured Pirellulales bacterium
CCTTTGCAGACCAGGGAGTCAACCTCGCAAATGTAAATTCGATTACCCTTGGCCTTAGCTCGGTTACCGGCGGTTCAGGTATGATGTACTTTGACGATATCCGCCTGTATCCACCTGCACACTAAGACGGCATTTGACTGTTAAGTAAAAGTATGTGGTTAATATAGTAGATTTCGTAATTTTGGGCTGATACCGAGCAAATTCGGTATTAGCCCTTTTTAGTTAGTACTCGATTCGGATTTAACCGGATTAGTGAATTAATTATCTCGAAGCTTATAGTCTTCACAAAGCAATGTACCTTGACTACAAGGTATATAATATGTTAGAAAATATTAATGAAGATTATGCTCATAGAGGTGGGCATCTGTGTATTTTTGTAGTTTTTCAACGGAGGATGAATTATTGCATCACAAAAAAACTGGAATGAATACCGTAGGCTTTGCAGGCGGGAAACTGTTCATTTCAATTCATAAATCATATTTATTTTAAGGAGGACTATTATGTACAGAAAATTTTCTTTGTTAGTTTCTTTTGTTTTAGTGCTGAGCATAGCTGGTAATACATCGGCTGACCTGTTGGCTCACTGGAAACTCGAAGAGGGTTCCGGTACTACTGTCTTCGACACATCCGGTAATGGCAATGATGGTACATTCACTGCCGAGCCGCAGTGGGTAGAGGGCCATGGCGGTGGAAGTGCGCTGCATTTCGATGGTGTCGATGACTTTGTTGCATACTCCTTTGATGAGACACAGACATTTGAGACTTTCAGTATCGCCCTTTGGATCAAGGCTGATACGCTGGGGCAACCTAACTACTGTAGTCCATTTTCGAGCTATTTCCCGAACACCGCTGGCTTTCAGGTTGATGTAGATGGCGAAAATCCGGGAAATTACAGGATTAATCCCAATTCTGGAAATCAATTTGCATTCGGCAGTGTTACGCTGGACTGGATACATCTTGCATTAACCACAGAGAGTACATCTATGAACCTCTACTACGATGGTAACTGGGCCAGTAGTAATACTCTCGTTGACACCGATGTCGTTTTCAACCAGTTTGCTATAGGTGTCAACAGAAACAGAAACTGGTGGTTCGCCGGTACCATTGATGACTTGCGCGTGTATGACCACGTTCTGTCGGAGGCTGAGATTCTCTCTGCGATGGCTGGTCAGCCATGGCCTTACGCATTTGGCCCTGAGCCTGCTGATGCCGCCCTGCATGAGGCTACATGGGTGAATCTTGCCTGGAAAGCAGGAGATTTCGCAGCCTCACACGATGTGTATCTGGGTGAAAATTTTGTGGATGTTAATAACGGAGCCGAAGGTACTTTCCAGGGCAGCCAGGCCGGGACGTTTATTGTTGTAGGCTTTCCCGGATTTGCCTATCCGGATGGACTTGTTCCAGGCACGACATACTATTGGCGGACTGATGAAGTTGAGTCTGACGGCATTACGAAACATAAAGGCGATGTCTGGAGCTTTAGTATTCCTCCCAAGACAGCATACTTTCCCGACCCGGCTGATGGTGGCGAGTCTGTAGGTGTCGATGGCACTCTTAGTTGGACGCCTGGTTTCGGTGCGAAATTGCATCACGTGTACTTCGGGGAAACTTTTGATGAGGTTGACAATGCAACAGGAGCACTGCCCCAGGGAGCTGCGGATTACACTCCCGGTACACTTAAAATGGCCAGGACTTACTACTGGCGTATCGATGAGTTTGATGTTGTCGATACCTATAAAGGCGATGTCTGGAGCTTCACAACCGAAGGCGCAGTTGCGACACTTGACCCGGCTAATGGCGCTGTGGATGTAACACAAACACCCACTCTAACCTGGGCACCGGGTTTAGGTGCTTCACATGAAGTCTATTTTGGCGCCGATGAAAGTTCACTTGAGCTTAAAGGCAGCGGCAACCTCGGTTCCGAGAGCTATGAACCCGGACAGCTTGAATGGAACACTACCTACTACTGGCGGGTCGATGAGGCCAATAACATCAACGCCGATAGCCCGTGGACAGGCCCTCTCTGGAGCTTTACCACGGCCAACTTCCTTATCATTGACGATATGGAGAGCTACAATGACATTAATGAAG
>CAZWME010001026.1:0-2090 GCA_964634515.1 uncultured Pirellulales bacterium
GCATCTTGCGGGGGGCTTTGAAAAGTTGATAATTTGCTCATGGTTTAATTGGAGACAAGTCAATCATGAGCAAAAAACGGGCAAAATCGAATAACGAGAAACGGCAATTCTGGCAGATGGTAATCGAACTCTGGCAGAGCAGCGGTATGTCGATCAGTAAATTCTGCAAAGCTGAAGGACTGGCAGAGGGAACATTTTACAACTGGCGAAATAAGCTTACTGACCGCCGGACACAGACGAACAAACAAGTTGTCAAGAAGCCATCGGCATTCATAAAGGTCGCGATGCCAAGGAACAATCACGCTCTCCTGGAGCTTGAGCTTTCTTCCGGCAACACTTTGCGAATTCGTTCCGGGACAGACAACAAAACATTAAGTGACGTACTTTCGGTTTTGCACAGGCAAGGATTATGCTGACACTTCCATCATCGGTAAAGATATTTATATACACCCAGCCAGCTGACATGCGGTGCGGTTTTAATAAACTCTCGATGCTGACAGAAAGTTTTATGCTCGCCGATCCGTTCAGCGGGCACTTGTTCGTTTTCTTCAATAAGGTCGGTGACAAATGCAAAATATTGTTCTGGGACAGGACCGGGTTTGTTATCTGGTATAAGAGATTGGAAGAAGGGACATTTGAAAAACTCAAATCTCCGCCTAGAAAAACATCGCTGGAAATTGACATTTCCAAGCTGACATGGATACTCGAGGGAATAGATTTATTCAAAACAAGAAGACGCAAACGTTATGATCGTAAAATGTCTTTATAGGCTCTCTCGATTAAAAATATTTGACATTTTTGCAAATTTTCCGCATTTTTTTCTTGTCTTTTTTCACGTCTTTGTTATACTGTCGTCATCGTTATGGATGATGATAATCCTTCTTATATTTCTTGCCTTAAATGACAACAGAAACAAACATCACGGCGGCAACTTCTAAAGAACAACTGCCTACAGACACATCAACTCTTCAGCAAATGGTTCTTACTTTGCTTGGTCAAATAGATGATCTTAGCGGCCAGTTATATTATCTCAAGCGACAGTTGTTCGGCAAGAAAAGCGAAAAGCTTGATCCGGCACAAAGGCTGTTATTTGAGAATTTATATGATGAAGTTAAGGCCAAGGTAGATGAGCAGAGACAGCCGAAAGCCAAAAAACCAAAGGTAAGAAAAAATGCTAATCATAAAGGCAGAAAACCTTTGCCTAAAGATTTGCCAAGGAAAGTGATCGAGATAGAGCCGGTAAAAGAAGAAAAAACCTGCCCTGTATGCAATAATGAAAAGCAGCGTATAGGCTCTGAAGTAACAGAAGTTCTTGAATATGTCCCCGCGTCATTTTTCGTTAAGCAGTATGTCAGATATAAATATGGCTGCAAGATTTGTGAATCTGATATTTCGATAGGCCAACTGCCTCCGAGAGCTATCGATAAAGGTATTGCAGGCGAAGGATTGTTAGCTCACATAATTACGAGCAAATACGCGGATCACAATCCTTTGAATAGATTAGAAGGCATTCTCAAAAGGCATGGCGTTGATATAAATGTATCGACCATGTGTGACTGGGTTGGCAAGAGCGCTGATTTATTAGAGCCGCTGGTCAAAAGGATGCACAAAAAGATTCTTCAATCGCCCAAAATAAATACCGATGATACGCCTATCCCGATAAAAAGTAAAAAACGTAAAGGCTCCACTTATAAAGGCTATTTGTGGGCTTATATTGATGATAGCGGCAATGTGGTATTTGATTTTACGCCGACCAGGTCGAGAGAAGGACCATTGAAATTCCTTGGCAATTATTCCGGCTTTGTACAAGCCGATGCATATAGTGGTTATGACGAATTTTTTAGAAAGAATAAATCGGCTACAGAAGTTGGTTGTAATTCACATGCCCGCAGGAAGTTTGATTATGCCTTGGATAGCGATCCGGTCAGAGCTGCGCGTATGCTGGTGCTGTGGGGCGGACTCTATGAAATTGAAAGCAGAGCTAAGAAGGAAAAATACAATAGTGCACAATTGTTAGATACCCGGCAGAAAGAAGCTAAGCCGATACTCGCGGAGATTAAAACTGTTCTGGATGAATATAAAAATCAGGT
>CAZWME010001027.1:0-2082 GCA_964634515.1 uncultured Pirellulales bacterium
CAATATAAGGTGCAAGAATTCCCGATGCTCCTCCATCAAGAACTTTATATACTTCTTGCGGGTCGGCAGTAGGAATACGGACAAGCGGAGGCAATCCGTACACCTTGTAAACCTGGCACATCTGGGCAAGAGTGCTTCGGTCAATAGGAATGTGTTCGGTATCTATAAATACAAAATCCGCGCCTGTTCTCTTTACAGCCAAAGGCCATAGAGGACAAGCCGAAAGAATTGCGGTTCCATAAAGGCGTTTACCTTTTTTAAGACGGTTTAAGAATTCTGTGCCATCCATTTACTTATCCTAATCTTAAATATAGACGATAACTCCTAACAAGTTTGATTTTATCATATAGATGTTTTGGGAGTAAAGATATCATTTTTAAAGCGATTTCAGTACCGGTTGCCGGCATTATTGTAAATCCTTGATTTATTACCAGCTATATGATAAGGTGTTAGTGCAATTCAGGGCACATATGTGCTTATGTACTCTGCGTTTATTGGTCTTGAAGGAGTAATTTATGCGATGCAAAATAGTAGTGGTGCCGGAAAAATGTTCCGGCTGTCGGATTTGTGAGATGGCATGTGCCATACACAGGCAAAAGGTAAATAATCCCAAGAAAGCCAGGATACGAGTAACTACTATATATCCGCATCCGGTGGTGCGTATGCCGGTGGTATGCAATCAGTGCAAGGATGCCAAGTGTCTTTCTGCGTGTCCGACTGATGTGATATACAGACAAAACGGAGTGGTTAAGATACATGAGGATGGCTGCATCGGCTGTCACGCTTGTGTGGACGCCTGTCCTTTTGGCGCGATTTATGTTCATCCGGATATTGATGTGCCTCTGAAATGTGATCTATGTGAGGACAGCGGCCAGCCGCAATGCGTTAAGATGTGTCCGACGGGTGCGATATTGTTTATGCCGGAACACGTTTTAGGCCAGGCTCATAGGCTCAATAATGTCCTTTCATATACTCACATGAAAGAGATAGAGTACATTGAAGAGGGTGAGCCTAAACGTCTGCACTACGCCGACAACAACGCCGCTGAAGGTCGCGACAGAACGGGAGGCTAATAATGAAACAGCATAAGGGCGGATATTTCAGGAAGATATTGCATATTGACATGACCGGCGGAACCAGCAGAACCGAACCAGTCGATGACGAGTTTATTGAAAGCTTCATAGGTGGTAGGGGGTTTGCGATAAAGCTTTTGTGGGACAACCTTGCGAAAAATAATGGTCGAGTGGATCCACTTGGGCCGGAGAACATGCTCGTAGTGGCGGCGGGACCGCTGACTGGTGTTTACATGCCAGGCTCAGGAAAGAATTCCTTTGCGTCGATCTCTCCGGCTACCGGGTTGTTCGGAGACTCGAGCATGGGGGGCAATTTTGGTGTCGAATTGAGGCAGGCCGGTTATGACGCCGTCACAATTATTGGCAAGGCCCCGGAACTGAGCTATGTGTTTATTGATGATAATCTCGTTTCGATTGTGCCCTGTCCGGAACTCAAGGGCAAAGGAAACCTGGAGACCGAGGGCAGGATTCGTGACAATCTTGGCGATCACGATGTGAAGGTGGCGTCTATCGGCATAGCGGGCGAAAACCTTGTGCGCTATGCGTGTGTGACCAGTGAGTGGAGCAGAAACGCCGGCCGTACCGGAATAGGGGCCGTGATGGGCAGCAAGAATATCAAGGCAATCGCAGTGAGAGGGCAGCAGGATTTGCCGGTGGCTAATATTGACAAGGTAATAGAAATTTCCGAGCAGGCGTACAAGGAGCTTGGGGCTCACAATATGATGGACCACTGGCAAAAGCAGGGGCTGATGGGTGTGATCGATTATGCCAATATGATGGGAATTCTTCCGACGTATAATTTCCGCGATACACATTGGGAAAAGGCGAAGAATATCAACGGCAAAACAATGCTTGCGAGCCATAAGATTGGCAATACCGCCTGCTTCGGATGTCCGATGTGTTGCGGCAATATCAATCTTGTCAAAGAAGGTAAATGGGCGGGCACCGTTACCGAAGGGCCTGAGTATGAAACAGCGGCTATGCTCGGCTCTAATCTCGGTGTGGATAA
>CAZWME010001028.1:0-2078 GCA_964634515.1 uncultured Pirellulales bacterium
CAAAGGCGCACTTACATATCCGTTTATCATGGCATTAATGGCAGTGGCGGCGACAGGGACGTTGATGTTTTTTGTATTACCGAGGTTTATGAGAATTTATGAATCAAAGGGGGCGGCGCTGCCGAAAATTACTCAGGTTGTAGTTGGTTTCAGTAGATTTTTAGGCGATTTTAAATCGATGACAATATTTCTGACAATTATGATTTTGATGTCGATGGGATTATATTACTTCTCGCGAACTTTAACGGGTCGAAGGGCGATTGATTTCATTAAAATTCGCACGCCTGTATTGGGAACAATGTTTATTGATACGATAGTCACTCGAAGTATGCGTATTATGGCAACAATGCTAAACACCGGTGTGAATCTGCTGGATTCGATAGTAGTCATTCAGGGCTCGTGCGACAATTACTATTTTAGACGGCTTTGGAACGGAGTGAATGATAAAATTCGTGATGGTTACCAGTTATCGGAGTCCATTATGATTTCGCCTAGCAGTCAATTAATGGCCCCGGGAATTATCCAGATGCTCAAAGCGGGAGAAAAAAGCGGCAAACTTGGTGATGTCTGTGATAAAATAT
Source organism: uncultured Pirellulales bacterium (assembly GCA_964634515.1). Lineage (GTDB taxonomy): Bacteria > Planctomycetota > Phycisphaerae > Sedimentisphaerales > Anaerobacaceae > NIOZ-UU13. Next base: position 582 of record CAZWME010001028.1, read on the forward strand.
CTGTTTTTTATGAGAAAAAACTCGAAGCTTCAATCAGAAGTGTTATGGCACTGATAGAGCCGATAATGATAACAATCTTAGGTAGTGTTATTGGAACTATTGCCATTGCATTGTTATTGCCGGTCTTCAGAATATCTAACGTAATTGCACATTAAAGCCGAAGCAACCGGGCTTATTAAGATTGATTCAAAATGAGTTCTTTTGTTCCACATTGTAGTTGCTGATACGAGCAGCGATAAACTCTTGACGATACTCTACTAATGTCAAATGATTGCTCATGGCAAGTATGTCCGAAGCAGTTAATTTCTTTTAGGTACACCGACTGAATAAATCCCAAAGTGTAACACCGTCCCGATCAAAAACGGCACGGATATTACGGCGACATTTGTAGAAATCGTTTAGATATGGAAAAGTCACCAAATACACGTTAAAATATCTAACAAATCGGCTGTACGTGTTTTATATAACGGGCTAAATGCTCGGTTGAGTATATGGAATGAAAATTATAATCAGATTTGTTTTCTATGTATGGATAGGTAGCGCAGTAGGTCTTTCTTTTGGCGGTGAGCAAACAGCCGGAACTTTTGTTTATCGCGGGACCAGTGATGCATCGGCGGCGGTAGCATTAGCTAAGGATATGTTCATCGTTGCTGACGATGAGAACAATACATTGAGAGTTTACAAAACCACTAAAGGTGGATTGCCTCTTTTTTCGTATGATATGACGGAATTTCTTGATATCGAGCCGGAACACTCGGAGGCTGATATTGAAGGAGCGACAATAATTGCCCGGCGTATCTATTGGATTAGTTCGCACGGCAGAAATAAAGATGGGAAGACAAGGCCTAACAGGTATCGTTTTTTCGCCACCTTAGTAAAGTTTCAGAACGGTAATGTAACTATTGAACCAGTAGGAAAACCATGCAAAACACTCATTCACGATCTTGTAAAGTCTGAGAATATGCGTTATTTGAGGTTGGATAGGGCAACTCGATTCGATGCAGGTGAGCTTCCCAAAAAAGAACGCCGTAAACTCGCCCCTAAAGAAGAAGGCCTTAATATTGAGGGATTATGTGCGTCTGCTGACGGCAAAACAATCTATATCGGATTCAGAAATCCACGCCACATTAACAAAATAGAGAATCGGGCAAAAGCGATTATTGTTCCCTTGATGAATCCTGATGATGTGCTCGAAAAGAACCGAACACCGATTTTTGGCGGGCCTGTATTATTGGATTTGGCCGGTTTGGGGATAAGGTCTATGGAGTATTCCAATTTACATAAGGCGTATTTTATTATTGCCGGCACTTTTGACGATAGCCAAAACTACGCCTTATATCGATGGTCGGGAAAAAAAGAAAGGCCTCCGGTGTTAGTCAGACAATTAATACAAAGTGATTGTAGTCCTGAGGCAATGATTACCTTTAATAATTCCGATAAGTTTTTTGTCCTTAGTGATGATGGGAGTCTGAATATCAAGGTTGACGGAGCGTGGGA
>CAZWME010001029.1:0-2076 GCA_964634515.1 uncultured Pirellulales bacterium
GGCAGTTATGGATTCAATGACTGGTGTGCTGATCCGCCACCTGGTGCCAATACCTTTTGGGGATATGGTTCGAACAAGGCTTGGAGGACAACATCCACCAAGAGAGCAAGTAGAATCCCCGTTTTTCTTGATAGCGCTTTTCTTGATGGTTTTCCGGATGACAGTGACACTCCGGATCCGTTACCGGAAGATGAACGGCCGCTGAGGTCAGCAGGTCCTATCACTGGTAGGTGGGATAATAACGCAATGAGATTGCACTGCCTTGATCGGCACAACAAGAGTATTAATGGCGTTTTCCTGGATTCGTCGGTAAGCAAGGTCGGCCTGAAAGAACTTTGGAAATTAAAGTGGCACAAGGAGTTTGACACAAGCGGCTACCGGGGAGGATGGCCCGAGTGGATGCAGAATTACAGGGATTACTAATAATCATTTTGAGACTCCTGAAAAAGCCTGTTCATATTGAAAATGTAATAGCGAAAAAGAAGAGCTTTCGGATGTGAAAAAAATAAAATTCCTTCCCTCAGAAAAAAACTCTTGTTGGGCACAGGGACACAGAGCATCCGCTTCCGGCCGGTATTGGATGTCACCATCGACAACATCGAGTTGATGCTCGCCAAACTGGACCGTGCCCTGACGGCTCTATATAGTCGAGACGCATCGCGCTATGCCGGAACCGCGAAATTCGGTATCGACGAATCGCTCCTGTAGGTACTGCACTGCCATATTCTGCCAACACGGATTGTAAGCGATAGAACCGCCAGGCCCCGTTGGAAATGGTGTTGCTGACGTTGGTGAAGACTTGGTACGCTCGATGCGCTGTTGACGAGCCATCGTTGCTGCCGGAAACAATACCGTGGTATGCACATAAACGGCATCCATCCTTTGTGCATATGTTGTCTGCCTTGCGTAAAGTTTTGTGGCAACACCGAATTTCACCCAACTTGAACTTTTCGCAACGAGTTAAAGAGTTAATTGAAATAGTTTCCTACGGCCTTTTCGCCGCATAGGAAATGGCTAAACCGTACATATAGTCAAATAAGTTTTAGTTGAGCAAGTTGATCCCAAGCAGATTAGCTTTACTTGCAATCGGTTCTGATGGCGCAAATATGAAATGATACCGCCCTGATCCCAACCTGAATTTTATGCGTCCGTCTCGTTCAGAGACTTTTTCCACACCTTGCGAATCGGCGGCGGGAAGACCGTTTTCGGTGATTGCGCCCGACGTCGGCAGAATAAACGTGGCGGATGTATTCACCGGAACATAGAGATTCATGGCCACACCGTCCCCCTGGCGTTTCCAATCGCAGGTGATGGGACCGCGGATGGATCGATAAGTGCAGCGAACCCAGTCCAGACCGTCAACGAATTGTGGCTGAAAGGTGAATTTATCAAAACCGACGGCCTCGACGATCGGTTCAATGCCACCCAGCCAGTTATAAAACCATTGGCTAACGGAGCCGAACATCGGGTGGTTGTGGCTGAAAGTATTATCGCTGAATTTCCAGTGTTCCCACAACGTCGTGGCGCCCTGTTCCAGCATATGACCCCAACCGGGGAAATCCCGCAGATTGACCATGTCATTAACAAGTTCGGCGTGTCCCTCTCTACTTAAAACATCCAGCATATACCTTGTGCCGAAGATACCCGTGGTGAGATGACCGTTGTGTTTATCGGTGATGTCCCTCACTAAGTGCGCCAGGGCCACCGGGCGTTCTTCGGGCGACAGCATATTCAGGAACAGTGCAAAGGCCTGCACACTTTGGATCCCCGAGGCCACAACACCGGTCCCCGAGGTAAGGAATTTTTCTACATACGCTTTGCGAATATCTTCGGCCAACCGATCGTATTCGCCCGCCTCTTCTTCTTTCCCGAGAATACGTGCCAAATAAGACAGCATTCGTGCAGACTCGCAATATAGCGGGGTGATCATGGGCGGTGATTCTTCTTTCTCTAAAGCCTCGTGATCGCCAAGCCCCCGCCGGACGATGTGGTCGGCGTTTTGATTCCGAACAAGTTCCAGCCATCTTTTGCTGGTGGCATATTGCTCCTCGATGATTCGCCGGTCGCCGTAGTAAC
>CAZWME010001030.1:0-2076 GCA_964634515.1 uncultured Pirellulales bacterium
GGACAAACACCTCGCCGTGCCGGAATGGATTCAGCGTGCCGGAGTCTATATTCAGATAGCCCTCGAGCTTTATCGGCGAAACTTTCAGGCCTTTATCCTGCATCAGTTTGGCCAGGCAGGATGAAAATATGCCCTTGCCCAGGCCGCTCATTACTGTTCCGAGAACAAAACAATAGCGGGTCTTTCCTTTTTTATAGCCGGCCGGTATGGGTGAGAAAAATTCACTCTCAGTTGAGACATCGCTGACAGAAGCTAACAGGTCTTTATCTTTCGACATAAATTTTCCTTTTTATTTTAAGCCACGGAGAAGAAAAACATTATTCACAATAATCATCTTTCCCAGGGCCAGTTATAAGGGCCAGCCATAATCGCCGTAACAATGGTACAAACTAAAAACGTAGCCAATATACCGACGCCACAACTCACATAGTACCATAATTTCGAGTCCGGATAAAAACAAGAATAAACAAGACCACCATTAACCCAACCAGTGACCAAGGGGAATACAAGCATAAAGAAATTGGGAAAAAATATAGAAAGTATCCAAGCGATCGGAGATGCCAATATAGCCAATAAATTTCCCGAGGCAATCAATCCTATACCAATGATAAAGGGGAGGATGTGCCACTGGAACACCGTCGCATACATCAAGCCGCCTCTTCGATGAAACCAATACCTTCCAACTGGTATATGAATCAGCCAAGCAAGCAATAATATACCACCCAAGACTCTCGCTATAATTGTAAAAATACTCACATTTGTATCCTATCCTCTGTTAGCAATCTTCTCTTCCGATTTTAGTAAAACCCTATCTTATCTTTCCCTGTCCCCTCCTATGTATTCATGCTATCTCTGTGGCGAAGAATTCTGGATTCCCGCTTTCGCGGGAATGACATTCAAGATGCTCTATGCAAAACGGATTTGTCATTCCGCACTTGTTGCGGAATCCATACTCTGACCGGTTGTTCCGACGCCAGCCGTATGTAATCCATTATACAAATCCTTCCAGCCCGGGTTGACTGACTCGATAAGATTAATTTTCCACTGCCGGTTCCATTTCTTCAGCCGCTTTTCTCTTTTGATTGCGCTATAGATGTCGGAATACTTCTCATAATACACAAGCACATGAATGTTGTACTTGCGAGTGAAACCCGGCACCAATCGTTCTTTGTGCTGATATACCCTTTTTAAGAGGTCATTAGTTACATCAGTATACAAAGTACCGTTTCTTTTGCTTGCCAGAATATATACAAAATAGTCCTTGGTCATCTTTATGGATTCCCGCTTTCGCGGGAATGACAAAAATATTTGGTTATTTTTGCTTTGTCCTTTTGTTACATCTTTTGACGAACTCAGCGTATTGGGCTGGTGTGTCTATTCCGTCGCAGGTGTGTTTGACTTTGCCTGTCATAATTTTGTAGCCGTTTTCAATTACTCGCAACTGTTCAAGTTTTTCGACTTTCTCCAGCGGCGTTTGCGGCAGAGCGGTGAATTTGAGGAGAAAATCTTTTCTATAAGCATAAATTCCGAGGTGGCGTAAATACCCCCCTACTTCTCCCACACCTCCAGCTTCTCTGCTGTAAGGGATGACCGAGCGTGAAAAGTACAGGGCGTAACCGTTACTGTCTATAGTGACTTTTACAATATTCGGGTCGCTTATCTGTTCGGCGTTCTCGAACTCCGCAGCAAGCGTAGCCATTTGACAATCGGGATTGTCCAGTAAAAGCTTAGCGAGATGGTCGATATTCTGCGGGTCAATTTCCGGTTCGTCGGCCTGTAAGTTGACCACAATGTCAGCATCCAGAGCGGCGACGGCCTCGGCGATGCGGTCGGTGCCGGTTTTGTGGGCGGGCGAGGTCAAGACACACTCAGCACCAAACGCCCTGGCAGCATCGGCAATCCGCTGGTCATCGGCTGCTATTATCACTCTGTCGGGGAGCTCGGCCAGGCAAGCCTGCTCATAGGTGTGCTGGATGAGGAATTTGCCGGTATCTTTAGCGAGAACTTTACCGGTGAACCTGGTAGAACCATAACGGGCAGGTATAACAGCTAAAATTTTCACACCAGCAGTCTCTT
>CAZWME010001031.1:0-2072 GCA_964634515.1 uncultured Pirellulales bacterium
CTCATTTTGTACCTACGTGTACTCAGTAGTTTTTCTACTACTTCGGCACACGGAGGTCATTTTTATTAAATCCAACAGGAACAAACATCAAGAATACAAAAAATGGGCCATCGGGAGAAGCTTTTGTCCGACCAGGGATACGCCCTGATAACAGTGGTAGTAAATCCGATATCACACCCAAAATTCCGAAAAAATATTCACATTTTGGCAAATATTTAAGATTTGTTCCATCCATCAATCGTCAAATTTGATATTTGTAGTGTCAAAATGGTATCATAATGTCACCTTAAAATCAGGGTGTTTTGCAGCTTTTTTCAAGAGGTGACTTTTCGAAGAATTCTGGCATTTTACAACTCATGAAAATGTAGCTAACCGATCCAAAATCTTCTGACTATATGCTAAGTGATTGTCTATTTGTCTCTATCCTTTTTTTGTTTTCGTAATCCTGGAGAAGTAACCGTCCTGGCATAGGGGGCTGGATCCCTTGGCAGCATATCGGCAAGTTTCTTTTTCACTATGGCATACCCGGCTTCATTGACAAGGTTGTACCATTCTTCCCGGTCTTTGGTCAGGTCATATAGCTCCTCGCCGCCATCTCTATAACTAATGTATCGATAGTTCTGAGTGCTAACAGACATCTCTCCCCGGACATGTAAACACGTTATTGCCGCGTGCTCCCATTCAGCGTCAGGTTCCTTAAGAAGAGGAATGAGGCTATGGCCTGCCACATCCTGCTTCCTTGGTAGACCGCATAATTGGATCAGAGTTGGATATATGTCCTGCAAGCTTACCGGTCTGAAACACTTCTTTCCCACGGCAGCGCCTTCAGGCAGTCCCTTTGTATCCTTGGGTACAACAAACATCAGATTGCACTTGGCTATATTCTCCCAAAGCGCGAATTTCCTCCAGTGGGACTTTTCTCCGAGCTGCCAACCATGATCAGACCAAAGTACAACCACGGTATTATCCGAATATGAACTAGATTCGAGTGCATCAAGGAGTTTGCCCAGCATTGCATCGGCGTAAGCTATTGATGCTAAATATCCTTGGACGGCTTCCTTCCATTTATCATTCTTAACAACTCGGTCGTGATAGACTCTTTTGGAGCCTGCCGCCAATTGCCTGGCCCTGGGTGGCAAATCATCCCAATCCTCTTCAAGTACTTTAGGCAGTTGGATCTCGTCGAGCGGGAACATGTCGAAGTATTTCTTTGGAACAAACCAGGGAAGATGAGGCCGATACAAACCACAGGCAAGAAAGAAAGGCTTTTTATGTTTTCTCTTCAACTGGCCGCTGATCCATCGAACCGATTTATAGTCCCCGGTTTCCTCATCCGGCTTATCATGTGCCCACCAGTCAAATTCTACATACATGTCCTCCGAATAGGGCATGTTTTGAGGTCTCTTGTCGGGATAGATATACGGTGGAAAGTGTTTTTCCTTTGACGGAAAATAATCTTCCCATGACTGAGGATCTGGCTGATCGTTATGAAATATTTTACCCGCACCTGCTGAGAAATATCCGTTTGCAGTGAAGTATTGAGGGATCGTAACGGCGTCAGGAAGCACATCTCTCCAGACCTGAGCATTTGCGTAAATACCAGATTCGTAGGGGGCTTTACCTGACATCAGGGCGGCACGCGAAGGCAGACATGCAGGAGCCGGACAATATGCAGAAGTGAAAACAACACCTTTTTCTGCAAGTCTGTTCAGATTTGGGGTTTTCGTCTGTGGATGACCACCAAGCGGCTCTATCCAGTCATTCAGGTCATCTATTGCTATGAAAAGAACATTCGGTTTAGATTCCCTACCCTCAGAGGCACTTTGTCCTGCAGAGGGTAATGCACATGCAATAGCAGATGCACCGACTACTCTGATGAAGCTCCGTCTGTTCATATTAATAACCTACTCATAAAACGCATGACTCAACACTACAATGCAAACAGGAGGCTAATATAGAATACCTTAGCCTACGAACAATTGCAAGAGCAGCGACATAGCCATGGTTCCCAACTATATCGGGTGTGACAAATTTTCCTGGCGCTTAACATAGGCAATCTGTAGAATGTAGGA
>CAZWME010001032.1:0-2070 GCA_964634515.1 uncultured Pirellulales bacterium
AGGCACTCTTTCTATTATACTGTATTCCCGATACACCCTTTTTATGCAAAACAAACCCAAAGTCAAGTCGCCCGAAAATAACATAAGCTCTTTTGTGACAAGTAAATACGTGCATGTTGGACATTTGGTAATTCAGACAACAAAGCCAATTCAAACCCAATTTAAGCCAATTTAAGCCAATTTAACCCAATCCTAAGCCAATTTGTCGAAAGGGTAAAAATTGATGCAAAGTGAGTATTTACAAGGGCTTATGAAGAAAACGCGGCTATGGTCCAAAAAACAAACCCAATTAAACCCAATTTCAAATGAAACGATGGTTATTTCCACAACTCTATTGTAATTGCACCGATAATCAGATATATTAGCGAATTTATAGCGAATTGGAATAAAGTATGTTGGACATTTACTGATATGATTTTAACACAAATATTGCAGCCAAATTGCGTTAAAGTTCCTGTGGAAAACAACGAAAAGGAAGCAGTAATAACCGAGCTTATTGATTTGCTCGATACTAACGGACTATTTTCAGACAGAGATGTGGCTCTTGATGCAGTTCTGACACGTGAAAGGATACGAAGCACCGGAACAGGCGCTGGAATAGCCATTCCTCACGGCAAATGTAATGCCGTTAATGAACTCATTATGGCCATTGGTATCGCCCATGAACAGATCGAGTTTGACAGCGTTGATGGAAAACCGGTAAGAATTCTCATTCTTCTCGTCTCCCCGGTTGACCAGACCGGGCCACATATTCAGGCATTGGCCGCTATAAGCAGACTAATGCTTAATGAAGAATTCAAACAAAAGCTTGAAAAAGCCGTCTCCGCTGATGAGGTCTATGGACTTTTGAACGAAATTGAGAAGTAAAAAGTGTTTGCCGACGGTCTTTAATTCACAAATTGCGATTGGCGCAATAATAACACCTGACTAATTCCTTGTTTCCCAGAGAATCAGGCCCATTTCATAAGGATTAACAAGGTCGTTATGCATAGGCAACAATCTTACGGCCAGGCCATGTTGACCTGCATTTCTGCAAGACATCGAGCCGACAAACCAATGTTCATCCTGCAGATCGGCAGACTTTTCGTAATCCATTCTGATAGCCGAACCCTGCCTGATATTTCCCCACGCATCAACCGGACCATAATAAAGCTCGACTGAAATATCTTTCGGGTTAATTTTCCCGAGCTTCACCAAAGTCCTGACGGACAACTCTGATCCAACTTTTAACTGTGACTGTTTATGATTCAGTTTTTTATCACCGTTACCATTGTGGACTTCCATTATAACGTCTTTCACTGTGAATCCGGGCCAAGCCTCATTCACCTCGGCCTTCCACTTTGAAAATTCCCTGGCCCTTTTGCAATCCGCCGTAGTCAGATAATTGTGTTTAGTCATAGCAGGATTGTAGAACCTTCGTGTATAATCAGCAATCATTCTGTGGGTGTTGAACCGTGGCGCTATCCACTTTATGGAATTTTTTACTCTGCGTATCCAGGCCCGCGGCAAATTATCAGTTGAACGGGTATAAAATAGTGGAATAACTTCATTTTCTAAAATACCATAGGTGGCCTGCGACTCTATCGTATCCTGATAATTGCCGTCCTCATAGCTCCGGCCCGCTCCAATAGCCCAGCCACCTTCAGGCTTATACCCTTCACACCACCAGCCATCTAAAGTGCTCATATTCAAAGCGCCGTTGACCGTTGCTTTCATGCCACTTGTACCGCTGGCCTCCAACGGTCTTCGCGGATTGTTAAGCCATAGATCAACACCGCGCAGCAAAATCCTTGCCATATCAATATCGTAGTTTTCCAAAAATACCAAGCGTCGTTTGACATTATACTGTTCCGCAAACTGAATAATATGCCTTATAATATCCTTACCTTCCGAATCCTTCGGGTGAGCCTTACCGGCAAAAATAACCTGCATTGGCCTTTCGGGGTCAGTCAGCATTTTTACGAGCCGCTCCGGGTCTTTAAGCAGAAGATTACCCCTTTTATAGCCTGCAAATCTTCTGGCAAAACCAATGGTAAGTACTTCAGGATCGAGGACCTCCTCGGCCTTGTT
>CAZWME010001033.1:0-2070 GCA_964634515.1 uncultured Pirellulales bacterium
TGACGGACCATCTGGATATTCAATTCCTTTATCATTGGTCGCCTATCTTAATCATCCCGGCCAAAAGGATATGTTTCATTTTTTTTCTATTTTAATATTTCGACGGATGCTCCTGTTTATCAGGTATGCCATCAAAACCGACGATATCTGATCAATCAAGCTCCATCCCCCCGTCTCTGGCCGCCTTTTTTAATTATTCTTAGCAATTCTACCTCGTCAATCTCTATCCCTCACTCTTTTTTCCTCTGACGAAATACACTTCAAATGATACCAAATAATCCCACAAAACCATTATTCCCTGAATCCCCCCAAAACAATACAAAACTCCCGCAAACTTCAAGTCTCATAACAACGTAATTTCATCTCAATCTCAGCAACCGCTGTGGGTCAGTCGTCCTATATATATAATACGGTAGCAAAACAGAAGTGTTAAATAATTTTTTTAAAAAAGCCTGGGTAAAATAAAAAAGGGCTGCAAGCAAATGCTCACAACCACAAATAATCAGATATTTACAAATCATCCTAAAGCATTCTTGGTCTTTGCTGTCAGACCCGCTTTTACAAAATCCACGGGCTCCGCATCGGCCTCTTCACAAGACCTTGCGCCTCGCGATCATTCACGAACCGCCAGCGCTTCGGGTCCCACTTCAGGGAACGATTCAAACGCGTCACAATCTCTCCGAGGAGACATATCGTCACCGAACTGCATCCAATCTCGACATCGCAGATGGGACGCTTGCGGCTGCGAACGCTGTCCAGAAAGTCCTGCCGATGGTCTCTGCTCTCGTAGAGGTGCTCATCATTGGGTTTCATTCTTAGCGTTAACAGACTATCCGAAGACGCCCATATCCTGCCGCGACTCACACCGACCCAGCCTTTGTCTCCTATAAACTGAACATCACCTTCATGAGGACCGCGCTGCTTAATAAGAGGAATCCCATTGGCATATCGAAAAGTAAGACCGTCGGCACTTTCGCCTGAACCCGGTGTTATCTCAACAGGACCATTGCCATCCATGCCCATACCCCATTGGGCAATATCAAAATGATGGGCACCCCAGTCAGTCATATGACCGGCGGAATATTCACGCCAAGACCGCCACGCAGTACCGAAGCAGTCATAACTGCCGCTTACCCGCTTCGGGTGATAGCTCGCTTCCGGAGCCGAACCAAGCCACATATCGAAATCAAAGCCCTCGGGCACAGGCTCTCCTCCGAAAGGACACGGACGGGAGATACCGCGCACCTTTGCATAAACCTCTTTAAGCTCACCAATATACCCGTTACGTGCAAGCTCGCAGGCATGGCGGAAACGCCGGTCCGAACGTTGCTGGCTCCCGGTCTGGAAAACCCGGCTGTACCTTCGCACGGCTTTAACCATCTCACGTGCTTCGTAGATTGTTCGAGCCATAGGCTTTTCGCTATACATGTCCAGACCTGCTTTCGCTGCTGCAACCGCTGCAAGGGCGTGCCAGTGGTCCGGCAGGGAGATGACGACCGCATCCAGGTCTTTGTGTTGAAGAAATTCACGAAAATCGCTGTATCCCTTGATGCCCTTATAAGAAGCCACTCCTTTCTTCTTGGCATACATGTCCTCTACAACCTTAATATTAGGCTCACGACCAGCCATGCGATTTCCCGCATAGTTTGTACCTCCGGGATTGACGTCACAAACAGCCACGGCCTGAACATCCGACTTGCCTGTAAAGGACCTCACATGCCCCGAACCTTGGCTGCCGGTACCCCAGTATCCGATTACAATCTTGTCAGACGGATTCACGCCACCTGCACCAAGTGCCGAGGCAGGTATGAAATAAGGAACAGCCAAAGCCCCGGCCCCAATAGCAGATTTCTTCAGAAAATCACGTCTTGTTATTGAATTACGATTCATTCTCAAAAACCTCCATTAAGGGAGCCTCTAAAAATTGCTTTTGTTACGAGAACGTGCGAAATTTTCTCGGCTTTGGCGGAAGGTCAAAATCGCCGCAGGCATAGCCATAGCTTCCTCGATGACGAAGTTTGGCCTGACAACGCCCCCGGAGGAGATTGCAGCCGTTCGCAGTAAAAATGA
>CAZWME010001034.1:0-2063 GCA_964634515.1 uncultured Pirellulales bacterium
GCTAAAAAGTTAATGTTTCTGGATCAGCATCAGGAAGATGGCTTAGCCCTTCAATTCAAACCCAAGGAAATCATAACGGAAGGTCTTAGCGAATACTTTCTCTATACGATTGAGGGCAAGGAGACGATACCGACCGGCTGGTCGAAACGGCTGCTCAGCTTTGAGGTTGACGAAGTGCCGGTAGTAAACCTTTACAAATATGAAGAAGAACGATACGGCAGCTCGGTAGTTCGGTTCCTCAGCTTCAAGAACGATGAAGAGCACGAATTAGGCGAAACTCCGATACCCGGCGGGATGCTTAAGGTTTATAGAAACGCCGGTAATAAGGGGCACTTATCTTATACGGGGCAGTCTTCATTTAAGTACATCCCAGTGGATGAGGACGTGGAGCTTAATCTTGGTGCGGTTGCAGATATTGTTGCCGGAGCCAAGCTGATGGACTTCGAGACGGACAATTATGAATTCGACAGGCGCGGCAACGTATCCGGGTGGGACGAGATTCGGACATTTAACATTGAAGTCAAGAATACCCGCGACATTGGCGTTAAGGTCGAGATTAAGCGAAATTTCAATACAACATACTGGAAGCTGACCAGAAGCGGAGACTTCGGTGTATTCGAGCAGGTGGACATGGATACCGTCAAATTCACTTTAGAACTCAAGCCAAGGTCGGCAAAGAAATTCGAGTACGTGCTGAGGACTTATCACGGTACAAGAGAGGATGACCGGTAAAAGCTTTTTGAGGGTAGGATTTATAGAGGCTCGGTATATTCTTGATTCTTAATTATTGACATCTGTTTCAAATACCGTTATTTTTAGCGGGAATATTTAACGTTTCTGATTATAATTTCTGGTTTTTTGGGACAGGAGCATAATTTTGAGGGTTCTATCAGGCATACAGCCATCAGGCAAACTTCACATAGGTAACTATTTCGGGGCCATGCGTCAGCACCTCCAGTTGCAGGCAGAGCATGATTCTTTTTATTTCATTGCCGACTACCATGCGCTAACGAGTCACCCCACGCCGGACGAGATCGCCGGTCATACTCTTGATGTCGCCATGGATTATATCGCTTTGGGTCTCGATACCGAAAAAACCGTCTTCTGGCGACAATCCGATGTGCCTGAGGTTACGGAGCTGACCTGGCTGCTGTCCTGTATAACCCCGGTGGGTCTGTTGCAGAGATGTACAAGCTACAAGGACAAAGTCGCTCAGGGTTTGAGCCCTAATCACGGCCTGTTCACATATCCTGTCCTCCAGGCGGCAGATATACTCATTTACAACAGTGATCTTGTCCCGGTCGGAGCCGACCAGAAACAGCATATCGAGGTTACCCGTGACATAGCAATCCGGTTCAATAACGCTTACGATGAGGTCTTCACCGTCCCAAAAGAACACATCATCGAATCCGTAGCCATCGTCCCGGGTGTCGATGGTCGAAAGATGAGCAAAAGTTACGGAAATACTATTGAAATCTTCGAGCCCGAAAAAAGCGTCAAAAAGAAGATTATGAAAATCGTTACCGATTCCACCCCGGTAGAAGATCCCAAGGATCCTGATAAATGCAATGTCTTTGCGCTCTTGAAGCTGGTCGCCTCACCGGAGGAATTAGTCGAATGGGAAAACAAATACCGAAACGGCGGTATGGGTTACGGCCAGGCAAAAAAACGCCTCGCAGAGCTGATGTTAGATTATTTCAAGCCGTTCCGACAGAAAAGAACCGAGCTTGAAAATAATATTAGTTATGTCAAAGAAATTCTTGCCAGCGGCGCCGAGCGAGCAAAAGCAGTGGCTGGCGAAACACTCGAAAAGGCCCGCCAGGCTGTCGGTTTGAGGAAGTAATTATGGATGACAAGCTTGTTACAATCGCACAATTTCCAAGTTATATAGAAGCTGAAATGGCTAAGCAATTGCTCGCCGATCATGGAATTGAAGCTGTAGCAACCGGTGAGAATGCTTCAAATATATATTCGCTGCCAGCCGTTGAAGGCCCGGAACTGCAGGTTCCTGAAAGCAAAGCTCAGCAGGCACGAGAGATTTTGCAATCGCAAACAGAACAGGG
>CAZWME010001035.1:0-2062 GCA_964634515.1 uncultured Pirellulales bacterium
AGCGGATCCTGGACACGAGGCGCCCAATACATCACAACCTGATTTAATGAACGTCTTAGCCAGCGTTGAGTGATTCCGGCGGTTAAGGGATAAACCGGTACGATCCGGTTAGTGTTTAGGTGTTGCTGTTCAAGGGGCTCCCACTCAGGGTTATTCATAATTAGCCGCCCCAGGTACTGGTCTATCTTGCCCGCCAGCACGATACTGGAACCTTCTTTTAAGCGCTTTGTGATCCAGGGTTGATTAAACCAATTGACTCGCAGCGCGCCGCTGCCGTCGCTCACGATGACTTCGACGAGCTGCTTTTTGCGGCCGCTCAGATTTCGTGTACGCATACTCTGAACTGTTGCGATTACAGTTAATTCGTCACCGTATTTCAAGTGGTTGATGGGTTTTAGTTTTGAGTAATCATCATAGCGGCGGGGAAAGTAATACAGCATATCGCGCAGCACATTAATGTTTAGACGAGCCAGGGTTTCAGAGTGGCGGGGACCTATGCCGGGTAGGACAGAAATTGGCGCATCCAGTGCTGCTGGCTCTTTGATCTTGGGTTGTTTTTCAATTGCGGTGATGGGCGCGGTATCTTGTTCGGTTTGGGATTCCTGCGAACCGGGATCAGCGCGAGTCTCGGGTGTTACTTTGGGCGCCTGCGGGCTGGCGGCGTGGCGTCGTTTGCTGGATTCAACAACCACCCCAGTGGTCTCTGAAGGTCCAGGTATTTCTGCTTCAAATGTCTTGAATGTGATAGGCGTTATCTCTTCGCTGCGACCAATACGACGCCACAGACCTTCTAACGATTCGGCGCGCGATTTTGGAGACAACCGGGAGTAACCTCGTATGCGCACTGCAACTACCTGGATCAAATCCTCACTTAGACCATCCGCTCTCGCCTCAGCCTCCCAGCGTTCAAGCATCATGGATAAGCCTCCCAAAACAGCATGGTCATCGTAACCGCGTTCAGATTCGAGCTTGAAGAAATTGTGTAATTTTCTTAGGGACGGTTTCATTCGGATTATTCTACCAGTTTTATTTTTGCACCGCAACGAAGCCCAAACCATTTGGTCCGACATGGGTTCCTATGGCGGTCGTAACATAGATCACCATGGCTTCGGTGTCTAATTTTCCTTGATATTCTTGTAAAAAGTGATATGCATCAGCTTCGGCGTTGGTATGCAGCACGGCTAATTGCTCTAAATCACCCAGATCGTTCAGAAGGCGTAATAAACGTTTGATGCCTCTGCGGCGTGTGCGAACGTCACCAATGCGCTTGGCATGCCCGCCTATCACATCGATGAATGGTTTTACACGCAGCAGGTTGCCTATACGGGTACGCGCCCACGAAACACGTCCACTCTTGTGTAAATATTCCAGTGTATCCAGCATGGCGATAACGCGCACCCTGCGGCGCACGTTATTTATACGCTCGAGGACGGCTTCGAGCGATGAGCCGCGCATGGCTGCTTCTGCTGCCGCGATGACTTGATATCCAAGACCTAATGTAACTTGCTCGCTGTCTATTACATGCATGCGGTCATTAAATGATTGAGCACCGGTACTTGCCGCGTTGAAGACGCCGCTGAAATATTTGGAGACGTGAATTGATATGATATGCTGTGTTCCCTGGTCAAAGAGTTTTGCAAATAAATTTTGGTATGTTCCAGAAGATGCTGTCGCAGTTGTCGGAGGTGATTCCATGAGCGGTAAGCGTTCGTAGAATTCCTGGCGAGTAATATCGATTCCGTCAGCATAATCCTTCCCATCAATGATGACCCTGTTAGGTACGACATGAATATTATTACGTTTTACGATTTCTACGGGGATATCAGCTGTGCTGTCAGTAACAATTGCAATTTTCATCAGAAGACCTTTGTGCTTTAAAAATAGCTGAAAAAAGTACGTTAGAGCCTATTTTTACTCCTCATTCAATCGAAATAATGAAGTGATAATGAGGTTGGCAGCCCGCTTGTAATTCTATTTCTTGTTCAGGATAGACGGAACGGATCACGTATTCCATACGGTAGGCTTCCTTCCTGGGTATATTCTCCCCGTAGTATAAAGTTAT
>CAZWME010001036.1:0-2060 GCA_964634515.1 uncultured Pirellulales bacterium
TTATAGAAAATGAGGCTAAGCGATGTAGCTGAGCAGGGATGTAGTATAATAACTATCAGGTCGAGGAATTTATTATGATGAAGAGCACAAACTTATTGGTTGCGTTCCTTCTGTGCATGGTATTCAGTGTTTCACTAGTATCGGGGAAGGTCCTGAAGGTTCCCGGTGAACATCCAACGATTGACGTTGCTATCGGCGTCGCATCCGACGGCGATACGATCCTGATAGCCCGCGGGATATATGAACATAGGACCTTGAACATTAACAAGCGATTGACATTAGCTTCAAATTATATCAACACGAAGGATCAAATTGACATTGGCAAGACCATCATCAAAGCAACACCAGCCGCAGAAAAACAGTGGTTTTCTTTGAACTCAAAAGACTCAAAAATTATTGGTTTGACAATAGTTGGAAACCAGAATCATACATTGAAGATTACAAGTCCGTACAGCGAGGTACTCTACTGCAAATTCATCGGTGGCGGTGATCAGTTGAGTTTCGAAGGCGGAGGTGGGCGCATCGCTCACTGCGACTTTGATGGTGCCGGAGATGATGCCGTAGATGCCGATGACTCGGTCAGTTATGTTGTCGAGTATTGTACTTTCGATAACGTTAATGAAGATGCCGATGAAACCCGTCTGCAACCGAAATCCGGCCCTTTGACATCGCATGTTTTCAGATACAACACGGTATTCAAGGCGGGCCAGAGTGGCATACAGTTGGTGGATTACGCCGGCGATAGTAAACGTACATTCCAGATTTACGGTAACCTTTTCCTGAACTGCAAAGGCTCAGGTGTGAGCATGATGGCCAACGAGCATTCAGATGAGAACCACGAAGGCTCGGACATGGTCGAAAATGTTGTTGTTTACAATAACACATTCTATGGCTGCAATCATGGAATGACACTGTCTCCTAAAGCAATTGTTCTGAACAATATTTTTTCTAACTGCCTAAAAGGCGTAGGCAAGGGAAAATATATTACCAGCGATAACGATAAGACCTTCGTGGATTATTGTCTGTTCTTCAAGAACCGTACCGATTACGACCACGGCATTACCAAAGGATCGAATATCCTAACAGAGGATCCGAAATTCAAAGATACCGAGACGTTTGAATTGTCGGAAGGCAGTCCGGCCATTGACGCAGGCACGGCGAAATATGCCGAAGTCCTGAAAATTCCAAATAGAGCTTACAACGGCAGTGCACCGGATCTGGGCGCAAAAGAGGTGGTAAAGCATCCCTGACTTTCAAGAATATCATTAACACGACATACTAATATTTGAAAGCAATTTAAGCACGATAAGCTTTATAAAACTTGATGTAAAGCATATAGGTAAGCGTAGTGTGGGAAAACCACATGCTGCGTTTGACGAGGCGGGGTCTGGAAATGTGACATGGTCGAGATGTTTTGACACTCGCAAACGAAAGGGCGAGTAAATGGGGAATACAAAAATCGACCTACATCAACGCGTCAGTTCTCGCCCCTACTATGGTGAGACGAAATTGATAAAAACATGATTCTTTTGGTAGTAAATGGGCTGATAACTCACACAAGTTACCAGCCCTTTGTATTTTCTGGGCGTTTTGTTTCTTTATGATGTAACCTAATTTGTGAGGGCCTCAATTGCCAATAGATTGTTGCTTTGTCGAATTAGCGTACCACCACCTGAAGAGAAAAGGTTTTCAGAGGCTCCACATCTTCTTCCCATGATCTATGATAGACCAATTGGAGAGTCATCTGCCCAGCACTTATGGCCTTGAACCGGAAGATTTCCCAGCCACCAGCACCTACAAGTGGTGGCTCACCTGTCTCGGATGGCTTGAACTCTGGTTCGCCCATCTGCTCAAGGATAGGCTCCTGGTTTTCGGCCTGTTCCCACCTATAACCGGTGGTGGGATTTGATTCCAGTGTGACGACAAGTATTTGTCCTTCCTCAAGCTCGACCTGGCTACCAGCATCGTTCACATCGATATGAACCTCAATCGGCAACGGCTCCGGTGCAGGTGGATACAGGCGGATATCGTCAAAGTACATTATACCTGTACCGCCGGTG
>CAZWME010001037.1:0-2051 GCA_964634515.1 uncultured Pirellulales bacterium
CGTTTTCATAAAAAAAGACAATGAGAAGCACGCTGTGGCCAGGCAGAATATAGTTGAAGTTACTATTGAGAACTAATTGGCAATATTCTACGGGACCTTTGAGAACACTCTGCATCGTGATGTCTATCAACTAAGTGATATTGACAGCCACTTATCTTGCGCCTTGAGCAATTCGTCATATCATAAGAGTGAAATCAGAAGCCGGTGCATCATAAAAATATTGCGACTTGGGTTTGTTTGAGAGTTAGGTGTCATTCACATGTCCCATCAGTTCTACTCCGCATATAATCACGGCTTCGTAAGAGCAGCGGTCTGCATTCCTTATGTACGCGTGGCGGATCCTGGGTACAATCTAGAGCACACGCTTGGTCTGGCACAGCGTTCCTCTGAATTACACGCAGCCGTTGCACTCTTCCCTGAACTGGGGCTCTCCGCTTACTCGAATGAGGACCTTTTTCATCAGGACGCTCTGCTCTATGCAACTCAAATGGCGTTGGAGCGTTTAATTGAGGAAAGCAATGATTTGTCACCTGTTTTACTCGTTGGAGCGCCACTGCGATTTGAAGGGAAGTTGTTCAACTGTGCCGTGGTGATTTACAAAGGAAAGGTGCTGGGAATCGTGCCCAAGACCTACATCCCGAACTACAGGGAGTTCTACGAAAAACGCCAGTTCACCTCTGCCCGGGACGCGGTTCAACAAGAGATGCAATTCCTGGGCAGAGCCGTGCCCTTCGGCAATGACCTGATTTTCCAAGCGACTAACCTTCCCGGCTTTGCCATCCATGTTGAAATCTGTGAAGATATCTGGGCCGCAATACCTCCCAGTGCATATGCAGCATTGGCTGGTGCTACCGTCCTGGCGAACTTATCTGCTAGCAATATAACCGTCGGGAAGACCGACTATAGACGTCTCCTCTGCGCTTCCCAGTCGGCCAAGTGCATCTCAGCTTATTTATATTCAGCCGCAGGCCCCGGTGAGTCTACGACTGACCTAGCATGGGATGGATATGCTTTGATTTACGAGAATAACGATCTTCTGGCTGAGTCGGAGCGTTTTAACAAGGATGAACAGGTCATCGTAGCGGATGTTGATTTGGAGCGGCTTATCCAAGAGCGAATGCGCATGACCAGCTTTAACGACGCCATTGGCGACCACCGTGATCGATTGAAGGCAATACGACGGATTTCATTCGAGTTTCAGGTTCCGGGTGGAGAGATACACCTTGTACGGAACGTGCAGCGTTTTCCGTATGTACCCAGCGATCCCAGATTGCTTGATGAGCGCTGTTTCGAAGTATACAACATTCAGATCCACAGCCTTATGAAGCGCATCACCGCCGCTGGCGTAGA
Source organism: uncultured Pirellulales bacterium (assembly GCA_964634515.1). Classification (GTDB taxonomy): domain Bacteria; phylum Planctomycetota; class Phycisphaerae; order Sedimentisphaerales; family Anaerobacaceae; genus NIOZ-UU13. The sequence continues at coordinate 1,351 of CAZWME010001037.1, forward strand.
GAGACTGGTTATTGGAGTATCAGGCGGACTCGATTCGACTCAAGCGCTTATCGTTAGCGCCAAGACGATGGACCGTTTGGGGCTACCAAGAACCAACATCCTGGGATACACGATGCCGGGCTTCGCTACAAGCAGGGGAACAAAGCGCAATGCGCACCAATTAATGAATGCCCTTGGAATAACAGCGAACGAGATCGATATCCGCCCGTCCTGTATGCAAATGCTCCGCGATATCGGTCACCCTTACGCGGACGGCAATGAAGTGTATGACGTCACTTTCGAAAACGTGCAGGCCGGGGAGCGCACCTCGCATCTCTTCAGGCTGGCGAACTACAACAATGCGATAGTGGTCGGCACCGGTGACTTGAGCGAACTAGCCCTCGGTTGGACAACATACGGTGTGGGCGACCAAATGTCGCATTACAACGTCAACGCTTCAGTGCCGAAGACGTTGATACAGTATCTTATACGCTGGGTAATCAAGACCGGCCAGTTCGATTCTGAAACCAGCGCAGTGCTCCAGTCCATCGTCGATACCGAGATATCCCCCGAGTTAATTCCCGACGACAATGGTAATATAGACCAGCCTGCTCAGAAGACGGAGTCTGAAATCGGGCCCTACGAGCTGCAAGATTTTAATCTCTACTATACAACCCGGTTCGGATTTAGACCGAGCAAGGTGGCGTTCCTGAACTACCACG
>CAZWME010001038.1:0-2046 GCA_964634515.1 uncultured Pirellulales bacterium
ATATTTTCTTAAGGACACCCATCTGGCAAGCTCCGGGGGCGTCAAGAGCCTTTTTCCATGTAGGCAGAACCCGCCAGCTATCGTTGTGGCCATAGGTGTGATGAGCACCAGCCAGGTAAGAATAATATGCCTGCCTGCGAACCCACAAGGGAGTGACATCAAATCCATATTCGGAGCCCGCTTCATATGCTCCTTCGGCCATTAAAACGGGCTTTACCGGTTCGAGGTTATAATCCTTCGTTACCATAGGATAAATCAGCTTAACACCGTTCCATGTTTGCATAGAGTTGAAGTCGAGCCAGCCTTCATTGTGGATGAAGCTGGACGAGTATGGTGCAGGGTCCGGTTTAAAAGTAATGAGATGATAGCCTTCGTCCCCTTCGCGGAGACCTGCCGCAAGCTCGCGAAGAACGGGAATGAACTCCTTTTTGGCCTCAGGTGTCATCGACCAGACAATATTGGGCATATCCTTATACCGTTGAGCCAGCCACTTCGCCCATGCGCGGGCGTTATTTAACGTTATACACTTTCGGTACCGTTGATGATAAAGGGTCACAGAGAAAATAAGGTTATTCTCCCGGGCCATCCTGATAATAGAATCCACATTCTTGAAATACGCCTCGTTCGGCGTGAGCGGGTTGTTATTAATCCAGGGCTTTTGCCCGTACACGTTGGGCAAAGTGCCGTCACCGACACCCATGAGCATCGCCTGAATAAAGACAAAGCCGTGGCCTTTCACCTTTTCAAGAATCGTGCGGACTTCGTCCAGAGTATATTCCCGAAAGATTTGCCATTGAGTAGTCCCCAGCCAGAAGATTGGATTATTGTTGCCATCTACGAAAAACCGCCTGTTCTCACTGATCTTGATTGGGTAAACCAGTTCCTTATCTGCAGCGCTTACTGTAAATACAAACAATAATAGCACCAGCAAAAAAACGTTCTTAAAAGTAATTTTCATTTTTTCTCTCCCTATAAAAATAGACAATCAAACACCTTCGGTAATCACTAAAACATAATATCCGAGTATTTTTGCACAAGCCAAAACGGCAGATCAGGTTTTCAAACAGTTTGCACCAGAGAGATAATTTTTTGGGCGATTCTGGTCTTGCTCGCCTGCAGGAGTTTTAACCATTTGCGGTCCGGCATTTTGATTTGAACTGTTGACTTGCCGGCGCCGATTGCAGCAGATGTGTTGGCTATTATCATATCGAGATTCTTTTCTTTAAGCTTTTTCTCGGCATTTTGCCGGAGGTTTTTATCCTCTAAAGCAAAACCTACAACGATTTGAGTTTTTCTTTTGTGTTTGCCCGCCCATTTAAGAATGTCTGCTGTCGGCTTTAACCTGAGAGTCAGAGATTTATTGCTCTTTTTGATTTTTGTTACAGCCGTTCGAGCGGGAGTATAATCAGAAACGGCCGCAGCCATAATCAGACAATCGCACATCTCAAAGTTCTTCTTGACAGCCTCCAACATCCGTGCGGCGGTTTCAGCTTCGACTACTTTTGCCCCGCTCGGTAGTCTTTGGTTAGTCGGGGCAGTTATGAGCATCACTTTATGGCCGGCCCTGAGTGCGGCACGCACAAGGGCATAACCCATCCTGCCGCTGCTCGCATTGGAAATAAAGCGAACCGGGTCAATATATTCCCGGGTGCCGCCGGCTGTAATTAAAATTCGCATCTGGTTTCTCGAGAAGTGTATCGTGCAATTTGCGCTTCGTATTTGGGATTACGTTTTGTTAATCTTCGCAGCAACTTTTTCTACTGCCTTCAGGATATCTTTCGGCTCGGACATCCTGCCGATGCCTTCTGTCCCGCAGGCAAGCCGGCCCTCAACGGGGCCAATAAGTTGAAAGCCCATTTCTTTTACCGTTGTAACATTGCGCTGCACGGCGGGATTGTTCCACATATTATCGTTCATAGCAGGAGCCAAAAACACGGCCTCCGACTGAATCAAGCGCCAGGCCGCACAAAGGGTTGTGCTTAGCAAATCATCACAGATGCCGTTTGCAATTTTGCCTATGATATTAGCAGTCGCAGGCGCTACAAC
>CAZWME010001039.1:0-2045 GCA_964634515.1 uncultured Pirellulales bacterium
ATTATCAATTTCATCGAGGTCATCAGAGAAGAAGCGGGAGAAATTGCTTTAGGAAAAACATCTCCAATGTGAAGTATGCTTGCGTATAGTGATTTGTTGAATCAAGTAAGTAATATTAAAAACTGATCCGACGTGACTTGAGGAAAGCATATCGACAGAAAATTCATAGAGTCACTTATGTATAATATCTGGCGAAAAGGAATTTCCTCAATCACGATAGAATTAATAGTTCTTGTTTCTTTTGCTTTATCGGTGAGATGCGTTGCGGCTGATGGGATTCGCTGGATAGGTACTAATGAGTATCGTTTGATAGTTTCGGTTACGCCCGGTCACTTACTATGGAAGACTGCGCCTGTGAGCGTGGAGATGGATTTAAAGGAGATTGAAAAAACGCTTGTATTACCGGCGGCAAAGATAGATCTAAATAGTATTCGCGTGGTAGCCTATGATATACGAGGACGAGTGTTGCTCTGTGATTCCGAGAAGACGGGCCAAGAGAGATTTTACATCCCTTGTCGTATTCGTAAGGATGGCTTTCCGGTTCGATTAACTGTTGGTTGGCGGATGAACATTTGGGGTGTGCAGCGGTTCGCAATATATTTTTCCGAAAAAGGAAACAGCGATTTAAAGGTGATGACAGAAATGCCTGTGGTGGGGGACGGTGATTTTCTTACTTTTGGTCAGCGAGGTATCCTTGGCCCAATCAGTGGAGGATACAATGAAATGGGTGCCGCCGCAGATGCCGACCGGGACGGTGATAGCGATTTGTTTGTGGCGTATTCGGGGACAGTCGAGAAGGGGGGGATTTATTATTTTGAGAATACTGGTAAGGGTGGGCGGCCGTGGTTTGCTTCAGGCCATAGGATTCATCCGGTTAAAGAAAAATTTCAGCCCATCGACTGGGATGGGGATGGGCAAGTTGAACTGCTGATTGAAAATCGCGTTTACAAGCTGATTCGTAAAGATGAAGGCTTTGGACTTCAAGATTTTACAGCGTTGCCAAAGCATGGTCGGGCCGACGGGATTTATATTGATTTCGATGGCGATGGATTGCGGGATTTGCTGACGGTTCATCGGCTTTCACGGGATTATTATCCATCAGGAACTGTCTGGGACAGGAGACGTTCACCGTTTTCGCCTCTTGGTGTCTGGCTGGGGGAGAATCTTCGCAGCGGTATTGTTTTCCATAAAAACATCGGTTCAGCAAAAAATCCAGCTTTTGCGGAAGCGGTCGCAGTGAGAGTTAATGAGGTACCGATTGAATTATATGGTGACCTCAGCATAAGTGGCGGAGACTGGGATGCAGACGGTGATGTCGATTTAATGGCGGGTAATTCGTTTGAACTGCTGTATTTTGAGAACGTTGGCAAAGAAGGGAATGCTGAGCTGGCACAGGCGGTTTCTCTCAAGACAGCGGATGATAAATGTCCCTTTAGTATTTATGTCCGTCCGTATCTGGCTGATATGGATAGTGATGGGGATTTGGATATTTTGTTAGGAAACGAAGATGGTCGGCCGACCTGGATAGAGCAATTGGCAGGGGGGAAATTGAGCGAGGAACGATTTCTTCTGCAATGGGATTCCGTTATCGATGCAGGCTGTTTATCTGTGCCCGTCTCGTGCGACTGGGATGGCGATGGTGATATCGACTTGTTGGTTGGGAATTCTTCCGGTTTTGTGGAGTATTTCAAGAATATAAGTGACAGATCGGATGAATTTTCATTCGTCCTGGGTAGAAGATTAAAAGCAAATGGCACGGAATTACGTGTGTTAGCCGGTAACGCCGGTTCGATACAAGGGCCGGATGAAGCGAAGTATGGCTATACTATGCCCGAAGTAGTGGACTGGGATGAAGATGGTGACCTCGACCTGTTGCTTTCAGATGTCAGGGGGGAACATTACTTCTATAAGAATATCGGGAGCAGGAAGAATCCGAGGTTAGCAGCAGGGAAATCATTATTAGTGGATTGGCCGGGTAAACCGCCTAAGCCAGAATGGCTTTGGAGGCAGCCTGGTTCATCGGAACTGGTTACACATTGGCGTTG
>CAZWME010001040.1:0-2043 GCA_964634515.1 uncultured Pirellulales bacterium
CTGCCAGGACCTTAACAGTATTGTGAAAAGCTTTCTTTGCATAAAAAATCTCGTTTCGATTAAATTATGAGATATTTTACATATTTTTTTAAAAACTAATGTAATGAAACTGCACTTTAAGCGTCTATAGTATAAGTAAAGCATATTCTATGGCTGAAGAACACATATGGGGCAATCTGGTCGGGCCGGCACAGCGGAACCCCTATGATCGTATGTTTAAACCGGCTAATAAGGCCAAGGGAGAATTGTGCGTACCTCAACCCAAAGATGAGATATTAATACTCTTAAAATATCGGGCCTTGCTTGCACGTATCCACACATCTTTCATAGGTGCACGCTTCACCGAGCACAAGCAAGGCCTTTTTGAATCTAAAAGTGAAGATTCCTGAGATTTTGTACACCTCTGAGGTCTTCACATATACTGACCTAAATCTTAATCCACATTCTAACAAAAACGGAGTTTGTAGTAAACCAAGTTAGAACCTGTTTTTACCGTAAGGCAAACCACTCTTGCCCGTATCGGGAAATTCCTTATGGAAGGAAAAGAGGATCAACTGATGACCCGGAACTTCACAGAAAACCTCATATTTCGATTTAAAACACCCTGCTTTCTGTAGAATCGAAAAGCTATTGTCCTATAATACAAAGCCCAATAGCAACGATAAGCTGGAACAAAAAGCTTGAACGGTCAAACATGTAAATTGTTTTATTGTTCCAGTATCTCGGCTCCTGCCTCGCCCATCCATGTAATATCCTGACCTATACCCTGTACAGTCTGGCAGCTTACCAAAGAAAAGACTAAAAAACATAAAGCAAGCCCGAGAATTATTCTTTTAACCATTTTATCAAATTCTCCTTTATCTGCGATAAGCCTTATTAGGCACTGCCGCGGAATATGGCTGTAAAAAAGGCAAATTTTCTGATAATATTTATTATCGGTAATATCATTGAAAGCTGATTATAAAATTTATCAGGTGAGTCGATTCTATTTACTGAAAAAAGGGTATTTCGAATGAAAATAGCCAGTTTTAACGCCAATTCAATCCGCGCCCGGATGAATATTGTCCTTGGGTGGCTGGATACGAACCAGCCGGACATTCTATGCATTCAGGAGACAAAGGTTCAGGATGATGATTTTCCAGTCGAGGCCTTTGAAGGAACGGAGTACAGATGTGTTTTTAAGGGTCAGAAAAGTTATAACGGGGTGGCAATTTTCAGCAGAGATGAAATTACAAAAGTTAAATGCGGTTTCGATGATGAGCCAAAGGATGAAGCTCGATTGATTAAGGCGGAAATTAACGGCGTTAATATCGTTAATACATATATACCACAAGGCTATTCGGCGGAGTCTGAAAAGTTCGAATATAAGCTGGAGTGGTTCGGCCGTTTGCTGAGGTTTTTTGAAGAAAATTTTCAACCAGGCGAGCCTGTAATCTGGGTAGGAGATTTAAATGTAGCACCGGAGAAAATAGATGTTTATGACCCTGTAAACTTGTCAGGTCATGTCTGCTTTCACCCGCAGGCCCGCAAGGCACTTGAAAATGTAGTTCGCTGGGGATTCGTCGATGTTTTTAGAATGCACTGTCATAAGTCGGGGGAATATACATTCTGGGATTACAGGCGAAGAGATTCCTTTGAACGAAATATCGGCTGGCGCTTAGACCATATAATGGCTACAGAATCCATGGCAGAAAAGTGCACTGATTGCTATATAGACAAAAAAATACGCCTGGCAGAGCGCCCAAGTGACCATGTGCCTATTATCGCTGAGTTCGATTTGTAATTGAGTCTTGATTGGTAATTCATGCCAAAGATAATCCTTATCTCAGCTTACGGAGAAAGGTCCATCGGACCAATGTATTTTTTCGCCACAACAATATTATCGAACCAAATCCTGCCGACGCGGCCCGGCGGTGCTTTGGTGATATAGAGCAGTAGCTTTTTCTGAAGCACGTTGTTTCTAAGGCATCTCGCAAGAGGTTTTAGAAAACACAGAACTATATCGGATATCTGCGCGATTTAGAAATAATACCTTACCCTCAA
>CAZWME010001041.1:0-2042 GCA_964634515.1 uncultured Pirellulales bacterium
TTGGTTTATATGAGCGAATTATAATAGTCAACGCGCTAGTCTGGGTGGAAGTAGTAGCGGTCCATCTTCTAAGCCTGTCGCTGAGACAGGAACCAAAGCCTCAATCCTGACAAATTAATAACGGCGAAGCCTTCTGAAACCGCAATACTAAGCCTTGGCCCATAAAAATTAACAATCAGGTGGTTTGTTCGACATCTCAATTGCTTTAGTTATCCGAGGACAAAAAGATTGGGTTATAATAATTCCATTCTCGTTCTCTGTTCGGAGTCACACATGAGAGGTAAGAAAGGCGCCAGAATTGAAACGAAGTCGTCGAGAACAGCGGGCATAATGTGTACGTTGAGGGCGGCTTCATATATGGATAAAAGAGAGTGCTACGCGGGACCGGATGATATTGCCTATGTGCTGATTCCGCTTTTCTTAAAACTGCTTATAAAATCAGGGTGGGGAATCAAGTTCTTCAGAAGATATTTCGTTCCCAAAGGAATTTACGAATACATAATCTCAAGGACAAGGTACTTCGATGCGGCATTCGCGAAAGCACTGGAGCGCGATTTTGACCAGATCGTGATCTTTGGTGCCGGATTTGACAGCCGGGCACTGCGTTTCAGCAAGTTAAACAAAGGCACCGAGGTATTTGAACTAGATGCACCAATAACTCAGCAAGATAAATTGCAAGCTTATCGGGTGAAGAAGCTGGTTATCCCTGATAACCTCGTTTTCGTACCGATTAATTTCAGCAAGGAGAATGTGGCAGATAAAATGGCCCAGGCAGGCTTTGTCGGCGGTAGAAAATCCCTATTCCTTCTTGAAGGTGTGACAATGTATTTATCTAAAGACGACGTAGAGAACACCTTCCGTTTTATCGAAAACGTTTCAGGGATGGGAAGTTTGATTGTTTTCGACTATATATATGCCAGTGTTCTACGAAAAGAAAACAGGTACTACGGAGAGAAAAACTTTGTTAAGACAATGGCAAAAGTCGGTGAGGAGTGGACATTTGCCCTCGAAGAGGGTGAGGTTAATCGGTTTCTGAGCAGGCATGGTTTTTCCCTGAAAGACCACAGCGGCAAACCGGAACTCGAAGACAGATACTTCAAGAATTCGAAGGGATTGGTTGTGGGGAAAATCAATGGTACCCACGCTATTGTCACCGGTAGCAAGAACTGATGCGGTAGAAGCCTCCCGCACGCGTGTGAAAAGAATTCCACCATGGCCGGTTACTCAAATCGGCAAGGGATGGATAGAGCAGTATGTTATATAAACAACTACCAGTGTTGCTACCTCTGACGTAACAATCAGGCGATTTGTTTTCCACTTGTTTCCCTTGTCCCAGGATAAACCACTCGCTCTGTCCTTAGCATCCGCTTGCCGCCTATTATGCTATAATGATTGACGAGAACACATATTGTTTGGGGTAGGTTGGCGTGAATAAGAGCAACCTGACAAGCATAACCTTAATCATCGTATTACTGCTTACGTCTCTGGGTATTCTTCCGCAACGAGCGCTAGCCCAGACACAATTCCCCGACTTAGCCATACTTAACGCATGGCAAACAGACAACCAGATTCAATATACTATTAAGAACAACGGCCCGGGCAGCATTAGCGGAGTAGTAGCTCCGGTAAGCTTCTATAATGCTCTTTACATAGACGGCCAGCTGGTTGCACAAGACCACGTGACTTCCTCTTTGGCAGCCGGACAGCAGCTTGAACGCACCTTTAACTACCAGTATCAGGCGACGCCACCTTCCGACACGATACAGATAATTGCCGATTACCAGCAGAATATCCAAGAGGGTAACGAACAGAACAATGTCTGGGAGGATGTCTGGCAGGTGACGGAAAATCTACCTGATCTGACAGTCGAGATGCTTGAGGTTGGTGAAGGTAATAAGCTATCTGTCACCGTTAATAACATCGGCACAGGTCCGCTACCCACCGGCTGGACTGCATCGGGACAAATCTGGATTAACGGTCAAAATAAAGGTACCTTTAGCTTACAGACCCCTACGTCCAATATAAACGGCGGTATCGCTGTT
>CAZWME010001042.1:0-2041 GCA_964634515.1 uncultured Pirellulales bacterium
TACTTGGCGACATCTACTATGCAGGTATTTTCATCCATGACAATCATGCCGCCCGAACCCATAATCGAGCCGGCACCCGCCAGACTCTCATAATCAACAGGTAAATTAAACATATCGGATGGAATGCATCCCCCGGATGGCCCGCCCGTCTGGACAGCCTTTATCTTGGCCTTGCCCGGAGAACCGCCGCCTATATCATAGACAATTTCCTTAATAGTAATTCCCATCGGCACTTCGACAAGGCCGGTATTCTTGATTTTGCCAACCAGACTGAATATCTTCGTACCGCTATTACCCTCAGTACCTATACTCGCAAACTTTTTGGCTCCAAGTCTGAAGATAAGTGGAATGTTCGCCCAGGTCTCAACGTTGTTGATTGCCGTAGGTTTGCCGTCAATACCTTTCTGTATAGGGAACGGCGGCCGCTGGCGAGGCTCACCCATCTTCCCTTCGATAGAGCGTATCAGCGCCGTCTCCTCACCGCATACAAATGCGCCGGCCCCCTTGACCAGCTTGATATCAAATGAAAAACCGGTCCCGAGAATATTCTCACCTAAAAGGCCAAGCTGCCGAGCTTGATTCAGCGCGATATTCAAATGCTTAATGGCAATTGGATATTCATTGCGCACATAAGCTATACCTTCCGTAGCCCCGGTCCCATAGGCTCCGATAAGCATTCCCTCGATAATGCTGTGGGGATTTCCTTCAAGCACGCTGCGGTCCATATAAGCACCGGGGTCGCCCTCGTCGGCATTGCACACAAGGAACTTTCCGCGGTTGCCTGGCTGTTTTGCCAGCAGCTCCCATTTCAAACCTGTCGGAAAGCCGCCCCCGCCCCGGCCACGCAATCCGGAACGCTTGACCTCTTCCACCACCCAAGCACCGTTGCTTTTGTCAAATACTGTCACCAGTACCGAATATCCACCAGCTTTGATGTAATCATAGATGCGGATAGGATCCACCTTCTCATTCAAGGCAAGAAGCCTACGAACCTGTTTATTGAAAAAAGGTATATCATCCTGCTTTTCAACCGGCTTGCCGGTTTCCGGATCAACGAAGAGAATATCTCTAAACACTTCGTCTCTTGCCGTGGCCTCGATAATACGTTCCATCTCTTTGAGGCCGACCCTCGGGTAAAAAACCCGGCGGGGTTCCACAAGCACAGAGGGCTCCATTTGGCAGAAACCGTGGCATCCGGTGATGCGGAGATGGATCTTTCTTGTCAGCCCCTTTGCCAGAATTTCTCGCTTGGCTATACGGATAAGGTCCCCTGCTCCACTGGCCTGACCGCATGTCCCTGTGGGAATAACTATGCAAGGAATGCTTTCATCAGTGGCATCAAGAAGCACATTCTGTAATTTCTTTAGCTCATTTATAGAAGATAATCTTAACACTTTGTCGCCCCTTGGAAGCATCGCTCCAAAAGCAATAATGCACTTTTACCCGCGCCAGCAGGTGTTAAATAACCGGTTTTACATGGCACTATTTTAGTTAAATCAAATCCAACATATGGTTCTTACAACCGCGACGGGAACATATCTGTACTATACCACCACCATCTACGAGCATTGGCACCATTGGCGCAGCGCACACAGAGCAATCCAAGGTGCTGGGAAATTCCACACTACAATGCGGGCAAAGAAAACTCACCACTGAGCCTGTGGAGACGTCAAACTCGGAAACAAAATTGTAACTACCATAAAGGCAGGAAAGCCTGAGCCAACCCTGCTTGTGGTCAAAGGATATGGTTGTCTTGATTGATGGGTAGCCATCAATGGTAAAGGTCTCGTCTTCCAGGTTATGATTACAATGGGGACAACTTACATGAAGAGGAAAAATTCGTTTATCCTTTCCTATCTGGATTTTATCTAATCCTTTCAGGGTATCATCTAATAGTTGACTGACCTTTGATTTTCTGACTTGCGAGAAGTAATGACCGTCGATAACAACAACCGGCCCAAGGGCACAGGCACCCAGGCAGTTCACCGTTTCCAGCGTAAATTCCTTATCCTCGGTTGTCTGGCCGGCTTTGATTCCTAAC
>CAZWME010001043.1:0-2040 GCA_964634515.1 uncultured Pirellulales bacterium
TATTTTGCGAAGCTCTGCTGTGCAGAGAAAACAGTATAAACGGTATGAGTAGCGCAGTGAGTCGGCATCAGGACGTTCAGTTGTCGAAACCCAATGTTAGTTTTTGACGTGAGTTTTGGATGACAAGAGTAACCGCACAATACAATTTTGACCCGCGTTCCCTCGAGGAGCTCAAAAGAGCTGTCGGGGATTTAGCGCGGTTGTGCGAGATAGTCGTACACTTGGCAGGGTACTTACAAGATGAAAAATCATCACTGCCGCAGCAGATACCCTGCCATACTTGCCCGAAAGAAGGGACATGTAAGGAATCCTGTGACCGTCTTAAGACTTTTTTGGGAGGCGATTATCTGGGAAGAGGCCGACGTGAGAATCTTACTGGCTTATTCCCCAACACCCTACAGGAAATAGAGCGGATTCGACAACAAGATATTTTCAAACAATATGAATCGTGGAAGGGTGATTTTACAAAGTATCAATGGCTAGTAGTTGAACTATTTTACAACTACGGCTTGAGTGAGGAGCGAATAGGTAAGATGCTTGGCAAGTCAAGATCGACAATTAACGGTTTGCTAAACCGGGCTAAAAGAATAAAGGAAGAACGCGAGAAACGGCTTCGGTTGGAGACACGAAACCAACTGAGAAAAAAAGAAGAAGACGAAGAAAAATAATCCGTCAAAACGTGAAAAAAAGCGGCGCTTTGCAGCTTAGGTAGAAAGAACAAGAAATGCAGTGCTATTTTCTAATATCTCAGTAGAGAGGATACTATAATGAAAAACTTAGCCCAAATAACACAACAAATAACGAATGAATATGTCAGCTTACATAGCTATGTTATACCTACTGAGAAAATAAGCCTGACGGACAACGGCCTGCTTAGCACCGGCAGAAACGAGTTTCCACTTACTCTTGATGTAATAGACCAGTTTGCTGGAATCGCCGAGATTCCTAAGCAGTTTTTTAGAGAACTTGAGCCAGATCTTCGTCCAGTAATCTTTAATCGACGTTTTCAAGCCAGAGTTGCTAATAGAAGAATAGGACGCGATCTGCGGATAAATCTAAATCAAGATAAGCAGATCATCGGATTTGATGATCCGAAATTATTGAGAATCAGTCCGGTGAAACTAATGGATGTCTTCAACTCTTCATTGCCGAAAAACTTACCTGCTAAGGAGATAATGGTTGGTCAGATCGACCTTTCATCTCGAATAATGCACGTAAGTTGCTTCTCGCCTGAGAAGAAAATTGAGCCTCGGCCCGGTGATATTATTAACGGTGGTGTCGATATTATTCATCACACGTCCGGTGATACCGGCACACAGATTAACTGCTATTTGCGTAGGCTCATATGCCAGAATGGCGCTGTCGCCCACATTTGCAGTGAGAATAAAACATTGAGGGCACGCAGGCTGAATAATGGCAGTTTTGATGAAAACGATATGTTAATGCAAATCCAACGTCTCCTTACTCAGGCCTGGGTACAAGTTAATGAAAAACTTGATGCTGTCAGAAGCCTGATTGAGAAGAAAAGGATATCACTCGATTTTCTAAGACAAGAGCGAACGAAATTTTCCCTCAACAACAGGATGTTAGCTGCCATCCGGCTCGCAATAAAAGAAGATGAATTTGGCCCTACAGACACACAGTTCGACATCTTCAATGCCATCTCCAGAGTAGCCACTCATGATGACGCTTTGAGTTTTCGCCAGCGAAGGACTTTGGGTCGTATGGCAGGTGAATTCAGTCAACAGGATGTCCACAAATGCGATAACTGTGGGAGCTGGATTATTCAGCAAAACTAAAGTTCTTTAGTCACGTGACTTTTGAAATACTACATTGGTCAAAACAAATTAGAGGACAAGTATTATGAAACGAAAGCGACATATTAATAAATCCGAAGCGCAGTTGGCTATCTCATGTCCTTCGTGGCTGCGAAGGCGAATTGTACGAAATCTCCAAAGAAGCTCACTTAACAGGTTCAACAAGACCCGTGCTGATAAGGCCAGAGAGTTGCTGGTTGCGATAAACACTAAACCCAAAGTT
>CAZWME010001044.1:0-2037 GCA_964634515.1 uncultured Pirellulales bacterium
TTCAAAATGGCTAATCTTGCCACTTCTCCGGCCCTGTATGGAAAGATATAATTTAGCAAAAAGCTAATTGCCGTAGGGTGAAACACTCCCCAGAAACCGACTTTATGTTCTGAGCCAATTATGACCTGCCATCTCAATGCTCTAAAAACAAGTGCGGCTATTGTGGCTAACATCGCCGGAGCCATCCAAAATAAGTTTATTGTTGCCAAATAAGTAACGATATCACCAAAGGGAACCTCGCCAAAGAAAAGGGAAAGAGTTATGGCGGACAAAATTAGACCCAATAGTGTAAAACTGACTCTAGTTATCTTTTTCACATAAACTCCCTAAACCACAGTTCCAGGCACAGCGCACCCCATATTTGTCTGTCGTATTGTCCCTCTTGCTGCAACAGGCATTCCAATCCCTTAGTATTAAAAATACCTCTTTGCCGACACGATTCACTGAGTAGTATGTCAGAAAAAAATTCCTTGAGAGGGCCATTCCACCATTCTACAAGCGGAACTGGAAAACCCATTTTGTCTTTCCGCTCCAATATTAACTTTGGCAGTCTGGGGGACATGGCCTCTTTAAGAATATGTTTAGTGTTCCCACCTTCAAACTTCAATGCTGGCGGGATACTCGCCACTAGTTCTGCAATACGCCAGTCAAGCAATGGCACGCGCGATTCAAGAGAAACAGCCATGCTCACTCTGTCTTCTACCTGTAGCAGTGCAGGCAAAAGAGTTTGCTGGTCAAAATGGGTCATTTTGTTGAAATAAGACTTGGTATCCGGGTCGTTAAATACGTCTTGGAACCGTGAGAAAATAGCGTCACTATCATAAGATACTGAAATATCTTTGTGAAGGAACTGTTTGATATTATGACTGCGCGATATAAGACGAAAATACCTGGCATCCATAGGTTCAAAAAGCCCTTCCTGCCAGAAAGAACGCATCATAGGTACATACTGTTTGAGAAGTGATAAGTTGCAAATAACAGATTCCAGTGTAACAATGTGTTGGCCTTCTTCCTGTGTTTCAAAAATCCCACCTTTAATACATTGCTCGAGATAGGCCACCAGATAGCGGGCATATCCGCCGAAAATTTCATCTCCGCCCTGGCCACCAAGGACGACTGTGCAGTGCTCCTTGGCCAGTTTGGAAACGATGTACTGAGGGAATATACCAGGTCCCGCTGCCGGCTCATCCATATGGTAGATTAGTTTGGGGATGCATTCGACAAAATCATTAACTGTCGGAATCACATCGTGATAAAGGCAGTTATTTTCTTTGGCTAGTGCACGAGCGTAGCGGCTCTCATCGTAAGCTTGGCCGTCAGTAAATTTCCCGGTAAAACATTGAAAATTACCGCCATATAGGCTGGAGGCCAGAGTAACAACAGTACTGGAATCCAATCCTCCGCTCAAATATCCTCCCAAAGGCACATCACTTCGAAGCTGACACTCTACAGAACTCTGCAATAGGAAGCGAAGCTTATCAACAAAATAGTCCTTTGTATGATGTGTATCAACCTGGTACGATAAGCTCCAGTATTTAGTGATTCTTGCACGTTTGTTTTTGGGTGTTTTGAGAAGAAAATGGCCTGGCAGTAACTTACGAACTTCTCGAAACAAAGTCTTTTCACCGAGACAGAATTGGAAGGTTAAATACTCATTCAAAGAAGTCCCGTCGATATTTACGTCTATGTCTTGATGGTGGAACAAGGCTTTAATCTCTGATGCAAACACAATACTCCCCTTAGGAAGTGTGACATAATAAAATGGCTTAATCCCAAAGTGGTCACGTGCTGCAAAAAACCTTTTTTTATTTTCATCATAAATCGCAAAAGCGAACATTCCGTTGAGTTTACGTAGGCACTCAGAACCATGTCGCTGGTACATCCGCAACAGAACTTCGGTATCAGAAAAAGTGGAAAATTTCACTCCTTCTCTGATTAATTCCTGACGTAGTTCAAGATAGTTGTAAATTTCACCATTATAAACCAGGGTAATGGCTCCATCCTCGGTTTGCATAGGTTGGGCACCATGTTCAATGT
>CAZWME010001045.1:0-2037 GCA_964634515.1 uncultured Pirellulales bacterium
AGTGCTTTTTAACAATATCAAAAAGAGATCTCTCTGATTTCCATCTTTCGATTCCCATTTCATTTGACCAGCATCTTGTTATCCACCTATGAAAATCTTTTAACAACTCTGCCCATTCAATCATCTCACGCGGACTTTTTGGGGGGTGCTTTGTAGTATCGAAAAGGGTCTTAACTGATTTTGCTCCACCATTGTTCCAAATAACGATAACCCTTTGCAGAAGTGCATCTCCTTCCGATTCCATCCATATGCCGAGCTTAATTTCAATCCAATCATAATATGCAACCAGTTTATTAAACTCTAACAGTTTTTCCTCCTTCTTCGTCCTATTAGAAATATCCGCAATATCAGTTTCGACTGATGAGATGTATTGAAGAAGTCCTGTATAGATATCAATTGCTTGAACTTTTAAATTGTTTTCAAATTTCAACTTCAAGAGTTCTCCGAAATATAATCGCCTGATTAGTGGATGAGATTCATAAAAATCCACAGCTAAATGATAATCCGATATTTTGTTCAGTAGACGATGCACTTTTGACACTAATATTTTAATGAATATTTTAGCCAATGATTCATCGGAAAAATTATTGATTAATTCTGGTATATGTTGAACAACAGCTTTGTCATTCGCCGTTAAATACAGACGAAATCTATCAGCCATGTTTTCAAGGGTAATATCAATACATTCAATTGCTCTGGATATTTGATTTGCTCTGCCAGTATCGCCTTTTTTCATAGCTTCATCAAGGGCAAAGGGGTGAGTTTTCGTCACTTTTGGTATAATCTTTTTCTGCATCTGGATCACCTCTTGTTGTGAAATTACCGATACAGAATCAAGCAACTGGCTCCAATCTTTTTTATTAATCAGAAAAGATTTGAGTGCCTTATCTGTCACAGTCAAATCATTTTCCATTCTGCACTTGACGATTGCCAATGCCAGCATTTTCAAATAGGGTTTTGATGATGTACTACTACTACCAAGAATGATATCATTACCGAAGGCAGATAAATTTGATTCGAACATGAGCTTTATTAACTTTTTCCATTCGGATTGATGAAAAGCAAGTTTTATGAGCCGATCCCAATCTTTACTACCTCTGAAAACAAAACCATTTCCATTTTCGTCTTTAGAGTAGTAAAACTCAGCAGATATTAATTCATTGTTCACCCATGCCAAGTCACCCAGCTTACGCCAGTGACCAAGATTCTCATAGATTTTTTTAGCCTCAAAAAAGCAGCCACATCTCATATACAAATCTGCGAGCCACCTCATGTTAGTCTTTTTTGTGTATGATAATTTGTCAACGATATACAATCTTTCAAATGCTGTTAAATCCCCTTTCGATGAGGAAATTAGCTCGAATATAAAGGTGTCTCGAAGTATTTTTGATTCAGAATAAGCCATGCCCTTTTTTTACAAAACCGCCATAACTGTATTTGAAGGCAAACCATCGCCTGCTTTATTTATTGCTATAACGCGATATTCGAGTTCTGTTCTTTCCGGCTGGTCAACCAAAGTTGCTTCTGTCTCGAGTGCACTCGTCAAGCTGATATTGGTTACCTCGTAAGTGTACTGCCATATGCCGGAACCGAGGTCAGCCGTCTGGTACCGGATTTCCGTCATTAGCCCGCCAGGGCAAATAGTAGTAAATAGAAACAAAAATATCGCCCCCGCAAGAAAACAGCTTTTCATCACATCTCCTTTTTATCTAAAGCCAGCTAACACACAGTTTCCGCGCATACCTCTAAAATAGTCAAAACTTAAGGAAATCTCCATATCTCCGCGAACTATGCCCTCCTGACACCAATGTTATAGGCAATATACCATATAGGACGTTAAAATGCAAGAAAATTAAGATTTTTTGAGTTGAGCAGGGAATATCGAACGAAAAATTAATACGGAGGCCGGATGCTTTTACTTACAGCTCTCCTAATGGAGTCCTTACAGACAGCGTGACAAAAATGGCTGGTTTTTGAATAGCCTATTTCTTGGTGGGCTTGAAGATTTTGACTGTGTTTTTACCGGCCTGTTTGGCT
>CAZWME010001046.1:0-2035 GCA_964634515.1 uncultured Pirellulales bacterium
CCGGCTGCGCCGCCTGTGTTTCGGAATGTCCCAACGAGGCTATCGTAATTGCCCAGAAAAAGGTTAGTAGGTAAACTCCATTAGAGCCTTAGCTTTTCACATGATAAGCTTAAGGTTCAAACCGAAAGCAGTATGTGTACAATCAACAGTTTTTGGGCTGCAAGAGTGTCACCGTATCTAAACTGTTTATTACATAAGGACTTAACAGATGCAACGTTTTATGCTGAAATCAAAGATACACAGGGCAACATTGACCGGAACAGACCTGGATTACGAAGGAAGTATAACCATTGACCGGAACCTTCTTGAAAAAGCTGATATATTGCCGGGTGAGCAGGTTCATGTACTTAATATTAATAATGGTCAACGTTTTGTAACTTATACCATTTCAGCACCGCGAGGGTCAGGCACTGTGCTGTTAAATGGGCCGGCGGCCAGATTAGGCACTGTGGGTGATAAAGTCATAATTATATCTTATTGCCTGCTTCCAGATAATCAAGCAAGACAACTGCAAATAATAAAGGTATTTGTAGATAGTAAAAACAATCCAAAGGAATGATAGTGGAGAAAACATACAAAGTTAACGAGATAAATATCGGATTTCACCCTGATGGATACCGGATAGACAAAACAGCCTCGCCGATGAATCTCTATACTAAGTGGCAGGTATCTGATGATGGTCGGTGGCATAGTTTTAAACCAGTTGACTTTGATGCCTTACCTCCGGATGGCTGGTTCAAGTGCGAAGGTTTTGATTGGGATCAAAATTTGCAGGAAAGGAAAACTTAATGAAAATTGCTGTTGCAAGCGGTAAAGGTGGTACAGGAAAAACAACAATAGCAACAAATTTAGCCTGTTCAATTGCCCAGATGGGCGAAACTGTTCAGTATCTCGATTGCGATGTTGAAGAACCTAACGGTCATATATTCCTGAAGCCTGATATAGAAAAAACACAGAGTGTGACTATTGGCATACCGGAAGTCGATAACGAATTATGCAACGGCTGCGGCAAATGCGGTCAGCTTTGTCAATATAGTGCCATAATCTGTCTTAAAGATAAGCCGCTTGTCTTTGACCAGTTATGCCATTCGTGCGGTGGTTGTATGTTGGTCTGTCCTACCGGTGCGATTACAGAAAAACAAAAGGAAATTGGCTTTGCTGATATTGGAACAGCAAATGGCGTAAAGTTTGGACAGGGTCGGCTCAAAATTGGTGATATTCATACCCCATCATTGATAAAAAGTGTTAAAAGCAATTCGATTAATGAAGGTGTTGTTATCATTGACGTTCCTCCGGGAACATCATGTCCGGTTATTGAGGCGATAAAAGGAAGTGATTTTGTTTTGCTCGTAACCGAACCTACGCCATTTGGGCTGAACGATCTGAAATTAGCTGTAGGAATGGTAAGAGAATTAAAAATCCCATTTGCTGTGGTGATAAATCGCAGTGAACCGGACGAGCAAATGACGAATCAATATTGTCAGGATGAAAACATAGATATTATTTTCGAAGTGCCAGATGACCGCCGAATTGCTGAGGCTTATTCGGTTGGAAAAATGATCGTCGATGTTTTACCCGACTACAAAAAAGATTTTGCCGGTTTATACGAAAGTGTCTCAAAGAGGCTTGAAGGTTGAAAAAATGAAAAGAGATGACACCGAATTTATGGAAAGGATAACACTTGATTTACAGACACGCCATGCAGCTTGTAGGATCCTCGAAGTTACGGAAAGTGTTAGCAAGAAAGAATTGAAAAAGGCGTATCGAAGGGCCTCTTTGAAGTGCCATCCAGATCATAATCAGGATGATCCTGACGCAAATAAAAAGTTTGTACTAATCAAATGTGCCTATGAGCTTTTAGCAGCGGATAAACCTTGTCAGGCACTTTTGGAAGAGATTAGTTCCTGGTCTGGAGTTCCTGAAGATGATAAGTATAGACTCGATAACCCATGGGGCCACTTTTTGTGGTGGCGTGAAAAATATTTCGATTCTGAAAAGGAAAAAAACTCAAATGGCAAACGCTCTTCTTGTATTT
>CAZWME010001047.1:0-2032 GCA_964634515.1 uncultured Pirellulales bacterium
TGAAACAGCTGATTGGCAACTCACTGCAATGGTTCGTAGAACAGGGAAATTTTCAACATCTGTAGACCCTTACAGGGTTACTGGAGTGTGGATTTCGTCGGATACGATTAGAACCGTAAAAGGTTGGCCTCTTATGTTACATGCGGGCTATGACCCTGATACGGGCATACTTGTCTATTCTGGTTATTCCCTTAGCGATGTGCTCTTGGAGAAACTTGGAATCGACCTTCTCCTCGGCGGAAGCTTGGAGCTGGTTTCGTATTCAGAAAACTTGAACCTTGAAGTAGTCAACAGTCCTCTACCTACGTATTTCAACCTTGGATTTATTCTGTTCGTTATGCTTGTGTCCTCACTGGTTATAGTGCCTATTGTGGTTGTGATGCGTGTGATCCGCAAAAGGAGGAAAAGAACGCAGACAGGCGCTCATACCATTCTCGAATTACATGACAATACTACACAAAATTGTGAGGTTGGTGAATGAATTTACTGAAGTTTTAGGCGAATTTGAGAACTTGGTTAAACGCTTCAACACCACTGAGGCGCTGGCTGGTCTCAACTGCAAAATCTACAAGGGAATCAACGGCTTGATTGGACCAAACGGTGCAGGCAAAACAACAACCATCAAGGTGATTCTGGGACTAATCAAGGCTGATGCTGACAAGGCAGAGGTGTTTGGGTTTGACTGCTGGAAAGAATCCCTCGAGATACGGAAGCGGATAGGGATTCTGTACGAAAAAATTGCCTTCTATGACCACCTGACTGGGCTTGAGCATCTAAAGTTGATAGCTAAACTGAAGGGAATCCAAGACCCTGCGGCTGAAAGCAAAAAGGTGCTGAAGCTTGTGGAACTCGAAGAAGAAGCCCACACCAGAAAAATAAAAGGCTACTCCGCAGGCATGCGCCAAAGAATTGGACTAGCCCACGCCCTCCTAGGCAAACCTGAGCTCGTGATTCTTGATGAACCCACATCCAACCTAGACCCATTGGGGCGTGCTAGGGTAATCGAGATAATTAACATGCTCAAAAAGGATGAAGGCTTCTCGTTTCTGATTTCAAGCCACATCTTGCCTGAGCTTGAACGGGTCTGTGAACACGTTGTTCTGATGCACCGCGGCAAGGCAATACGGGAAGGCTCCCTAGAGCAGCTCCTCAACGAGGCTGGGTCAGAAGCCTTCATGATTAAGGCAGAGCCTGCTGCGCCCTTGATGAAGCTGCTGAAGACTGCAAAGTGTGTGAAAGAGGTGAAGATGGAGGGCGATTACGTGCATGTGGCTGTGACGGATTCTAGGGAGTTCAAGAAGCGTTTGCCTACGATTGTTTCTCAGGCAGAGGCTTCTCTTGAGGAAGTTAAGGTTGCGGGACGCGATTTAGAGTCATTGTTCAGGATGGCGGTGTCATGAAGATGTTAAACTTTGATTGGACGTTGCTTAAAGCAGAACTACGGAAGGTTTGGAGCACGCCCACCCTCGAAATGGCGGTGGGATTAATTTTCTTAATTGCTCTTGCCTCCGTTCAAACAGTGGTAGAAATAATGTGGCTAACAAATTTTCAATCCACGTTTAATTTCCTAGTAATCGAAGCTATTGTTAAAATTGTGAGTTCTCAAATGACTCCTCTGGTCATAATCTCCGGAATCTTAGCGTCCCTATCTTTTGCCCGAGACTACGAGCAGGGGCTAATGCAAACGCTCCTTTCATTGCCTGTTTCCCGTGCCTCAATTTTTACAATAAAATTTGTGGCAGTAGTAGTTCCCCTAACCCTTTTGTCTTGGGGAATCACAGTGTTTATTCTGCTCTTGAACTTCTGTTCCACTATAGCAAACAATCTCACGGTCATCCAGTTAGCCGCTTGGGCTTTGCCGACAACGTTCCTAGCTGTCATGTTTTACGCTGGGCTAGCAGCACTGATTGCTTTGGCGTTGAAAAAAACCATCCCTGCGGTTCTCACTAGTGTGATTATAGGCTTTATTGTCTCGTTCATATCCGGGCTAAGCTCTAGGATGATTGGAGCCATAGCGGATTACCTTGTTTTC
>CAZWME010001048.1:0-2030 GCA_964634515.1 uncultured Pirellulales bacterium
CTTGATTGATGCCAACACCTAAGCCTTGTCCTCTGCCGCGTCCTGCAACGGGACCGCCCATCCGGTTGCCTCTACCGGCCCCAAGGCCTTGATTGATGTCAACGCCTAAGCCTTGGCCTCTAACGGCTCCTAATCCACGACCTTCACCAATTGGCTCGGCATAGGGAAGTTGTTGGTTGACAGGTGCTTCGAGGGCAGCAAGAGCTTTAAGCCGTAGGTCCCTGCGAGCTCTACGGGTCTCGTTTGTGCCAGCGTTTACAGGAACAGCGGTAAATCCCACTGCTGCAACGGCAAGCAGAATGATTAATACTGACATTTTCGTTCTCATTTTTGTTCTCCTTAATTCTTATTGTTTCAATTTGATTTTCATTGCGAAGCAATGCCGATTCTTCTTTTCTTTCTTTTCAAGTGGAATCGCAACTCTCGAGTTTTGCACGTCCACATATTTAACGAAGATAAGGTATTACAACCTGCGGTCTTTCTTGAAATTATTTTTGCTTGAACTTGAACGCAAAGAAGTAGTATAAGGACATATGTTTTTGACAAGGCCCAGGAGTCGAATCTCTGACATGACAAATGACACTGAATTAATGGCTCGTCTCGCCAGAGGCGACATGTCCGCTCTTGGTGTTATAGTAAGGAAACATCAAGACAAGGTTTTGTCGCTTTCTTACCGTGTCCTCAGAGATTGGCACAGAGCTGAAGATGTTACTCAGGAAACTTTCTTGCGAGTTTATAGAGCAACAAACCACTACAAGCCGAAAGCCAGGTTCACGACCTGGCTTTACCGTATTGTCATAAACCTTTGTTTCGATGAACAACGCAAGCGAGCCAAGGCTGCAGCACCGCTGGAGGATGTGGACCCGGCAGTACTGGCCGAATCGGACTGTAACGTTGCTGAAAGAAAGGAAGTTGTGAAATCGGTAAAAACAGCCGTTAATGAGCTGCCGGAGCGACAGCGGCTTGCGGTGATTTTACATCGATATGATGGCTTGAGTCACGCAGAAATCGGCGAAGTAACGGGCTGGACAAAGTCGGCAGTCGAATCGCTGCTGGTTAGAGCATATGCAAATTTGCGGGAGAAATTAAATAAAATGAAATATTTTGATGAATAGTCCGCAGTTTTTAGGCTTCGAGAACGTTTAAGATATGGGTAAGTATAATGAAACACGTAAATGACATCGAATTGACAGAATATGTAGCTGGAAAACTAACCGCATCCAGAAGCGAAGAAGTGCGAGAGCACATGGCGGCATGCGAGGAGTGTTCCGACCGTTGGCGGAAAGCCGTTGAGCTGTGGAACGCGCTCGGACAATGGAGTGTCGATACGGCTGATCACGATGTGGCGGAGAGAATCACAGCCATAGCTGAGGAGGAAGAACGAGGTCGGAAACAACACAAGAACACTCGTAAACTGCGGATAGGATTTCTACCGGTGGTCCTCCGCGTGGCGGCATCTATTATCATTGCCATTGGTGTTGGGCACAAGCTGGGCAAATATAGTGTTACGGGAAATGCCCCGAGAGACCCAGCTTCTCAAAACAGCCCTGAATATCTTGCGGCACTGTCTCTGGAATGGTCGAGTGATTTGGCATGGTTGATATTAGAGGACGACTCGTCGAGTATAGAGGAGGAGCAATGAATCGAAAAAGAACAACAATACTTGCGATAGTTGCGTTTGCTTGTGCAGCAATCTCGTTTTTTAACGCCCGCTTAACGGCACTCAGCGGTCAAAAGACAGAGCACAGGTTATCAGGACAATGGCTTAGTGATGCATCCGGCGCCGCTGTCGAACTGGAGGAAAAATTTGATGAGGAGTTAGAAGCGGGTGATACAATAAGGGTTAATCTTGAAGATCATGTAATTTATAGTGTTGATAGCCCTACACAAATAACCTTAACCGCCGTTATTGAAACAACAGCAAGCGACCAACCCATAACAAAGCATGCACAATTAACAACTGTAGATGCTTTTTCAGAAACGGAAATACATCAAACAGTTTTAAAAGTAGCACAAATAACAACAAGAAG
>CAZWME010001049.1:0-2028 GCA_964634515.1 uncultured Pirellulales bacterium
CCGGCCTGTCCCATTACACCAGCTACCGAGCTTAAATTTATGATTCTTCCGAATTTGTTTCGGACCATTGATCTGACTGCAAAGGTGGTTGCGATAAAAGCCGCACGCAAATTAACGTTGATGACCTTGTCAAAATCCTCTTCCTTCATTTGCATCATCAGCTTATCACGTGTTATGCCGGCATTGTTGACCAAAATCCCTATCCCGCCGTATTCATTGGAGAGAGACTCAAGAACTTTGGTAAATTCATCCGTCTTGGTTATATCCACGCATTTTGTAATGACTGTAAAACCAGCTTCTTTTACAATACCTTCAAGCTCAATTAGCTGCTCGTTATTTATATCCAGCCCGGCAACAATTCGGCCCTGCTTAAGCAATTCGAGAACAATCGCCCGGCCGATTCCTCTGGCGGCACCTGTTACAACAGCCAGTCTTTTTTCCGACATCCTTACAATCTCCAAATTTGAAATCATTCAACTTTTTATTCCAGCGCCTCGTGCGGTGGATTGTTATTACAATTCCTTTATTGCCTGTAAAGTGCTGATATTCACGACCTTTATTTTCCTGTTGATTCTTCTCATCAATCCTGTCAGAACCCTGCCCGGTCCAATCTCATAAAACTTTTCGAGACCATCATCTATAAGTCGTTCCATACATTTTTGCCAGAGAATAGGACAAGTCAACTGATTTATAAGGCCGTCTGCGATTTTTTGGCTCGTCTGGTAATATTCAGCGTTAATATTGGCAATAGTCCTGATTTCAGACGGCTCCGAAATTTCACAATTAGACAGCGCTTCTCCAAGGCTCTCAGCCGCACTGGACATCATTTCTGTGTGAAAAGCACCTGCGACTTCCAAACGGACAGCTTTTATTGCGCCATACTTCTGGGCCAATAGTGCGGCCCGTTCACAGGCTGATACGCTGCCGCTTACCACAACCTGTCCGGGACAGTTGAAGTTAACGGGCACAATCAAATCGCCTTCAGCGGCCTCACCGCAAAGCTGGCGGACTTTTTCTTCGTCAAGGCCGATTATCCCCACCATCGCTCCATCTGTGGCGTCAGCGGCCGCCTGCATCGCCTGGCCACGCTTGTGAACAAGCACAAGCCCATCCTCAAAACTTATCAAACCGGCCGCGTAAAGGGCCGTATATTCACCAAGACTGAGACCTGCCGTAATATCCGCACTAATATTGCTTGTGGCGGGATTTGTCCTGAGAACCTCCAATATGGCCGTAGATGTTACAAAAATAGCAGGCTGCGAAATCGTTGTACTGTTCAACTGTTCGGCAGGACCCTCAAAGCAAAGTCCTTTCAGGTCAAATCCTACGATATCATTTGCCTTTTCGTAAATCTGTGCCGCCACAGGAAACGATTGAGCTATCTCGGCGCCCATCCCAACGACCTGGGCACCTTGTCCTGGAAATAAAAAAGACGTCTTAAATTGTCTCACGTAACAAATTCCCCACCTATATATTCATTTCGAGTTCTCTTTTTCCGGCCTTTAAGACTTATATGACCGTTTATGTCGGCAATTCGGATTTTGTTGAATGCTGCATTGTTGCGGCCATATATTCTTCAACTAATATCTCAATAAGCTCTTGAACGGAAATGATTTTATCTACTCTGTAGGCATTAGTTCCCGCGAAAGCAAATCCTTCTTCAAGGTTTCCTTCCTTGGCGTTGGTTAATGCAAGAGCAATGCAATATGGCACATTCTTAAAATCACAGCTTTTCAGGCACTTCCAGAGGCATTTGAATTTTTCTTTAGAGCCTGACGACACCCGATCAAGAAACTTATTCCGTATGGCTCGTCCAGGCAATCCAACGGGGCTGTCAATTATTATAATATCATCTTTTTTGCAGTTAAGATACGCCTTTTTGAATTCCATGGAGGCATCACACTCATAAGTTGCAACAAACCTGGTCCCCATCTGGACTCCCTGGGCTCCTAACTCCATGAATCTATCAATATCAGCACCTGTATATATTCCGCCAGCGGCGATGACCGGAATGCTTTTGTTGAATTG
>CAZWME010001050.1:0-2026 GCA_964634515.1 uncultured Pirellulales bacterium
CATCCTGTAATATATCAATTTAGTCAGAAAATTTCAAGTTTTTTCTTGATTTTAATGGGAATTCAAACCCAATCAAAGCCAATCATTGACATTTTGGGCATTAGAAGATATCATTCAATTTTTGTAACTTTTTGGGAGTAATGTAAATGACTGATGTAACTTTAGTTACGGGCGACGGGATTGGCCCTGAAATAGCAGAGGCAACGCGCAGATGCATCGATGCAACGGGTGCGGAAATAAACTGGCTGATTAAAGAGGCAGGCACTGATGTAATGGAACGAACAGGTACACCCCTGCCCGATGAAACGGTCGAGGCGATAAAAAAGACCGGCACCGCGATTAAGGCCCCGATTACCACGCCGGTCGGAACGGGCTTTCGGAGTATAAACGTTCATCTTCGTCAGACGCTGGATTTATATGCATGTCTCAGGCCGTGCAAAAGCTATGAAGGCGTGCGCAGCAGATATTCCGATATCGACCTTGTGATTGTGCGTGAAAACACCGAAGACTGCTATGCCGGCGTTGAGTTCCAACGTGGCAAAGATGATACGGATGAGCTGATAAGCTGGGTCAACAAACACAGTGAGAAAAAGGTAAGGGGAAATTCGGGTATAACCATAAAACCAATATCGGTTGAAGGTTCCGAGCGTATTGTTCAATTCGCCTTCGATTACGCCCGTAAGTTAGGGCGTAAAAAGGTAACGAGCGTGCATAAAGCCAATATTATGAAATTCACGGATGGATTGTGGCTTGACGTGAGCCGGGAAGTTGCAAAGAAAAATTCCGATATCGAATTCGAGGATCGCATCGTTGATAATATGTGTATGCAGTTGATTCAAAAGCCGGAGCTTTATGATGTTCTCGTACTGCCGAACCTTTACGGCGATATAATCAGTGATTTGTGTGCGGGCCTGGTCGGCGGCCTTGGAGTTGCGCCGGGTGGAAACATCGGCGAAAAAGGAGCTGTCTTCGAGGCGACTCACGGCAGCGCACCGAAATACAAAGGCCAGAACAAGGTCAATCCGACAGCCCTGATACTCAGCGGCGTTCTGATGTTGAGACATATGGGAAAAATGACCGAGGCGGACAAGCTCGAAAATGCAGTCGCCGCGGTGATAGCCGAGGGCAAAAGCGTTACGTACGATATGAAGCCGCACCGCGACGACCCGACCGCCGTAGGCACAAGCCAGATGGCGGACGCCATTATCGAAAAGATTACAACTTAAAATCAAAACGCAAAGTTGTTTATTATGAAGCCTTGTAGATTTTTGCTTCTTTTCCGGGGACCTGTATATTTAGAGAACCGCTTTTGACAGCAACTGTGTCTGCTGAATCGAGCAGATTGGCAAAAGTTTTGCCATTAAGATTATCTTTGATTCGCTGAGGGATATTTGCGTTTTTATCAATCTCAACCGCCAGAGGAGAAGGCATGTTCTCAAAACCATTGTTTATCAGAACAATTATCGTGTTGCCTTTGAATTCTCTCATATAGCAATAGACAAAGTAATCCGCGAACAGGGTGAAAAGATAGCCGTATCGAACGGCCTCGTTTTGACGCCTAATCTCTATAAGCTTTTTCGTGTGGTCGAATATGTCCCTCTCATACTTGTATTGTTCGAGCGGCATGCAGTCCCGACCAAATATTTCCCATCGCATATCACGTCTGTTGTCGGGGTCGGCGTATCCTTCCATTGCAATTTCCGTGCCGTAATAAATCTGAGGGATACCCCTGGTCGTAAATAAAAACGACAAGCTAAGCTTAAGTATCTTATTGGCCCTGAGCCTGTCCCAGTGTCCCCATCTGTCTAAAGTCTCGGTCATGAACCTCTTGCTAAGGTCATGATTGTCGAGAAGAGTAACGAGCCGGTTGGCATTCGTATAGAGCTTGTCTTTATCCAGTATCCCGCGAGGCTCGTATGGCGAAAGCCTCGGCTTTGCTATGGAGGTCATGCTTTGGTTGTAGATAAACGTATTTTTGACGGCCTGGCAAAGAGGAAAATCGAACAGGGTATCAAAATCATGCTCT
>CAZWME010001051.1:0-2025 GCA_964634515.1 uncultured Pirellulales bacterium
TAAAATCTTCCCATTGAATGTTGTTCGCCAACCCACCTTCTTCTTTGCACATATTGTAGAGTCTGGTTCCATAGAAAGGAACAGGTAGAAAAAATACGGCTGTGTCGAGTTTGAGATTTTTGGCAAGCTTGATGGTATTCAATGTCATCTTCTCATCTTCGCCAGGCAGACAAAGTATGAAGGAGCCAATTACCTGCAAACCCGCCTCCTTTGCCATTTTGACCGCTTCTATGTTCTGCTGAATCGTTGCTCCCTTGCGCATTCGTTTTAGAGAGGTATCATTAGCTGATTCGAGGCCAAACGAAATAGACCAACAGCCGGAACGTTTCATTTAGGACAGCAGTTCGGGGTCAACTTTATCAACTCGGGTATAAGCCGTCCAGCTTATGTCGAGCTTTTCATCTATCATTCGTTGAAAAAGCTCCATAGAGAATTCACGGTTTATAGTCAGGCAACTATCATGGAATAGAACTCCTTTCATTCCATGTTCTTCAACAAGATACTTCATCTCTGATATGACAGTGTCAATATTTCTGTGCCTAACATGTTTCCCATGGATACGTGAATCACAATAAGCACAACGATAAGGGCAACCTCTCTGCACCATAAAACCAAAGGTGGGAAGACGTTTATAATTTGAGGGAGGCGGTATATATCTGTCAACATCAATAAGACTATATGGAAAGGTGGGCAATTCGGAAAGGTCGACAAAGCTGGTTCGAGGGATATTTACAACTACAGATCCTTTGGTGGTTCTGTACGCTATTCCAGCAATGTCCTGAGGATTTTCTTTTTTACTTTCAAAAAAATTCAATAGCTCCAGAAAAGATTCTTCTCCCTCACCCATAACCGAAATATCCAACACCTCACACTCTTGTAGAGTTTTCTTTGGGAACAGCGTTGGATGTATTCCTCCAACAACTATTTTAGCATCCGGTAGTGTTCTTCTACAGAGACGAGCTGTTTTGAATACAGTATGGGCCAGCGCGGTATAACAATTCCCGAGTCCTATCACGTCATATCTATTTACTTTCAAATGATTTTCAAGTGTTATTTCATCCCACTTGAGTGTGCTTGCATCGATCAACTCGACATCATATCTTGCTTTACGGACAACAGCCGCTATAGATAATAAGCCTATAGGAAAATAAGCGCCACCCCCTTTTTCATATTGTCCCCATAGCTCTCTCCGGGATATTATAGGTGTTAATAACAGTATTTTCACAGTTAAGTCCTTGTAGTTATCTAATAAGCAGGCAGGTTATGAACCGTTATTTGTCTTGCAGGAAACTTTTAGTATGTTGGCTTCGGTCAATAATGCAGATGCTAAACCTACAATTATTATTGGTAGCATTTGTATTATGTGATTTATCAGTGTGTAACCTATCGATTCCCTCTTGGCAATCCCAAAAAGTGATAGGGCAAAGATGCCTCCTGCTTCCCATACTCCCCAGAAGCCGGGAGCTGCAGGAACAGTGATAAAAACACAAATAATTATCATAACGGCAAAACATTGCATGAAAGAAAGCTCCATGCCCGGACAGCCAAGAGAGACAATATAGTATGACAGTGCCCCAAGAATCCATATAATTGCAGAAAAAATAACACATAGCCCTATTTTTTTCGGATATTTGATGAGAGCAAAACCGGAAGCTATTTTTTCGTTAATATGAATCAGAGGCAGACAAAAACACCTGCTCACTCTTTCTCTTCCGCTTTTGTTTATAAAGAAAAAGATGACCGGAATTTTTGCTATTATCGTATTAATGATTTTCCTGGTTGGACTTAGACCGATAAGGATGATTCCGCCGATTAAAATTATACACAACTTCAATATATTGCCGCCGATCCTTTTAAGGCTCTCATAGTTTAGGTGGTATTTGCCATAAGCAATGTCAATTTCGGGATCCATTTGTATAAAAAGATATACCGTCGAGAAAAGGATAAGGAGCAGAAGTACATCGAACACTCGTTCAGTAGCTATCGTGGCGAGTCCGGTCAGCATTGGTATATTTTCTTTTTTTT
>CAZWME010001052.1:0-2022 GCA_964634515.1 uncultured Pirellulales bacterium
TGATAGCGGTTCCGATAGGTATTTCCATCAGGCCAAGAATTGCGAGTATCATAACCAAAATTTTTGCCCATCCCCTTCGTTTTAAGAGGCCTATACCTCCAATTATTTCCGGCACGGAGGTCAGGAAGAAGAAAAATCCAACCGCCGGTCCAACAATTCCAGTAATTCTCATTGCCGTCGGATCTCTGGATATAGCTCCGCCTCCGCTAATTGCGGCGAGGGTTATAATGCCAACAATTATTCCGATAGTTCCAAAGACAATGTTAAGCACAGCCACAAGTGTAATGTGCTTTTCCATCGGATTGACCTGAGCAAAGGCGCCGACAGCAGTTCCGGATTGAGCAGGGCCTCCACCGGGCCAAACAGCCGCGGCACCCTTATTTACGCCAGTTTGCATGTAAGGATACTGCTGCTGTTTCCCTGCGGTTGTGGGGATTGCGCCGGTTGAGGTAAATGCATTAGCAGGCTGAATCGGTACGAGTCCTTTGTTTGCTTTTCGCCATGCCCAGCGGACAATAAAGAAGTCAATCACAATGCAGATAATGCCAGCTACCAGAAGCGCGAATCCTAATCTGAACACTCCAGGAAAGGGAAACACGGCGGGAATCCTAAACACGAGCCAGCTACAAGCAATAATTGCCGCGTTGAATAATAAAAGCGGGAAAAGTAATGTATCAAATAGGGCAAGTCCCATCCCATACAAACGTCCGGCTGAATGGCGGATATGGGAAATCGCAACGAAGCCAAGTATAGTGGTTCCGAAAACAGATGAAAAACCCAATAGTAAAAGGGGCACTATAAAGATTAATGCCATTATAGAAACAGTAGGCATAGAAACAGAAGGCATAGGACCAATGCTGGTAATTCTTTGTGCGGGCACAAAGAATAGTGCCATCGGGAAAAGCATAAGAAAAAACAATGGCGCCCAGCATGCCCCGACGATAGCCGCCCTTGAAAATCGCCTACGAACAGGGGCAGGCGCTCCGGGGGCAGGTTGTGTCGGCGCATTGGGTTCGGCGGAGATTACCTCAACGTCGGATTTAACTTCACTGACATGCTGGTAACGGCGTTCGGGCTCTTTTTCCAGAGAATGCAGGACCACTTTGTCCAGGCGAACGTCCACCTGCACTTTTTTAGAAGGTGGTGCAAACATGCCGAGGGGCAACTCACCGGTCAGCATCTCGTAGAAGACAACGCCCAACGAGTAAATGTCTGCACGGTGGTCCACCTGGCCGGGATGTTCGATTTGTTCGGGGGCCATATAATGCGGTGTGCCCATTCTCTGGCCGGCCTGTGTGAGGGTGTATACGGCTGCGGGTCTGTCCAGAAGTTTGGCAAGACCGAAGTCGGCAATTTTCACCCTGCCTTTTTTGTCCAACAGAATGTTTTCGGGTTTTACATCTCTGTGTACAATGCCCTCTTCGTGGGCGAACTGCAGAGCTTCACAAACCTGCGGTACAATCGCCAGAGCTTCATCGGATGAAAGGGCGCCTGACTGAATCACCCGGCGCAAATCCGTTCCATCTATAAACTCCATGATGAAGTAGTACAGTCCATCTTCTGTATGCCCAAAGTCGTGAACCGAGACGATTCGTGGATGACTGAGTTTAGCCAGTGAACGAGCCTCACGAGTAAACCGCTCGGCAAAGGCCTCGGTTTGGCCAACCTCGGGCGGGAGAATTTTCAGGGCCACGAGACGGTCAAGCTGCTTTTGGCGGGCCTTATATACTGCACCCATACCGCCCTGCCCCAAAAGCTCGATAATTTCAAGCTGTGGAAACTGCATGGCCAATTCCGCCGGCTTTGGCGGTATAAAAGCGCCCGGCGGTGTAGCGCTGGTAGGAACATCACTGGCGGGTTCAGAGGCGCCAGCTTTGACAACTTCGGCGCCGGTTGGAAGACCAAGCTTCATCAGGCATTGCGGACACTGTCCCTTTGGTGTATCAGCGGGTAATTCGGCGCCACACTGTGGACAATGATTTTCTTCAGTCATAATAACATCTCCTTTCTTAGAGCACCTAA
>CAZWME010001053.1:0-2022 GCA_964634515.1 uncultured Pirellulales bacterium
CAAATGGAGGGTAATCGTGCAATGGCCTTTTCAAAGGGCGGTGGGTGTTTAAGCTTTCGTAGCCTTCTTTGCTTATTCTGACCCAGTAATCACCGTACCATTCAAACGAGACAGTAACAGGTGAGGTGCCGATTTCCTCATCGTTTAATATAACTAATGCCCCTTGCGGCTTTGTGTTGATTGTTAACTTGCGTTCCACACAGCCGGATAGTAGAAGACTGACACTTAAGCCGACAATCAGTAAGGCCAGCAGACTGTTTTTTCCCATAACAGGTATCCTTAAAAATCAATTAAGCTCCATTAGCATATCTATTATAAGTGAAAATCTGAAAGATAAAAGCCCAAAGATTACCGGTTTGATTTTCAATCAGCAGGGACACATCTTCCCTCGGCCCAGGTTCGCAGGCATTGAACTTTTTCTGCTAATGTTACCGTCAGCGGCGGCGAAGCCTCTACAGCGGAGATTATCCGGTCTGTATTTAAGCCGGTTTTGTCAGAATACGCCTGATGCAGAGCGGATACTACAGCCTGCTCTATTTCAGAGCCGCTATAGCCTTCAGAGACCTTAGCCAGGGCTTTCAAGTCGAATTTGCCCGGATCCCGCTTACGTTTTATTATGTGAATAGCAAATATTTCTTGTCGCACTTCATAATCAGGCAGGTCAACGAAGAATATCTCGTCGAATCGTCCTTTACGCAAAAGCTCGGGTGGCAGGGCTTCGATGTCGTTGGCGGTAGCAACGACAAATACAGGTGCCTCGCGTTCCTGCAGCCAGGTCAGTAAAGTGCCGAACATCCTCTGGGACAGGCCGCCGTCTGCGCTTCGGCTGGCCGCGGAGGCAAAGGCCTTTTCGATTTCATCAATCCAGAGAATCACCGGCGACATCATTTCGGTTTGCCGCAGTGCATCCCGGAGATTGCGTTCGGATTCACCGATAAAGCTTGCGTACAAACCGCCCGGATCCATTTTCAGGAGCGGCTGGTGCCAGGCGGTTGCTATGGCTTTGGCACAGAGGCTTTTTCCCGCGCCCTGAACGCCGAGCATCAGCACGCCTTTGGGTGCTTCAAGGCCAAACTCAATAGCTTTGGAACTAAATGCGTCTTTACGTTGATTGAGCCATTTTTTAAGTTGCCTCATACCGCCGATTTCGCTCAGATCCAGAGGTGTTTGAATATACTCCAATAAACCTCCACGCTGAATCATCTGCCGTTTACTTGCAATGACGCGGTTTATATCGTTGTCATCGAAGCGTCTGTCATCGGCGACGGCATCGATAATAATACGTTCAGCCTGACGGCGTGTTAGGCCGCGAAGATTACGAACGATTGTTTCCAGACCCTTTTGCGTGATACCAATCTCAATGGGTGTTTTACGGTGAAAATGTCGCAATGTCCTGCGGACGATATCTTTCAATTCATTTCGGTCCGGCAAAGAAATTTCGAAAGGCTTTGCGTATGATTTTATGACTTCGGGCAGTTTATCGGCGCTGTCAATCATAACGAGGGTATTACCGTTTTTCTCGAAACAGTCAATTAGGTCACGCAACGCCCGAAGCGTCAGTCCTGATTTGAGATGCTCGGCAAGGTCGAGAGTTACGCAAATAGACTCTTCCCTTGTATCGGCAAGGTGGCGAAGTCCGGCGGCGGGGGATTCAGTATCGGCTATGAAAGGGCTGTCGGAAAGCAGGCCTTCTCTGACGCCTCCGGCAACGGACCATATCCACATACCACGCTTTTGGCCAAGTGCCCCCTTCTGTATGATTTCCAGAGCGTAATTTTCTTCGTGGCTGACAATAGATATACAACAATAGCCGGCATTGATAAGTTGTTCAAATCGTTCGATATCGTCCATTGGACGTTGCCCCGCGTATTTATTTAGCCCGGCAAATAAGCATCAGGGTGATTACATTATATTTCTTCATTTCGTTTCTCCTCAAATTGCTTAACGCAGATTAATTTCCACCATTATAAGGGAAAACCAAAAAAACAAAAGTCCAAATTTGGCCATTACAAATCTTTTGTC
>CAZWME010001054.1:0-2019 GCA_964634515.1 uncultured Pirellulales bacterium
CCATGATCAACGTGCGCTATGATGGCTACATTACGGATGTTTTCACTGCTCATGGATTTCTCACATAACATACGGAGCTCGCTGTTCATGCAAGCTATAAAGAAACAGCGTTATTACGAATTTGATATTTACCGATAGCATGTTGTGCAACTGGATTACTTGCCTCTTCTCAATATCGTTAGACTTGTGAGAACTGCCAAACCAAGAATCGAGCCTCTCTTCAATGACGAGGCATTCATGGTGACTGAACTGAAGCCCGGGGCATTGCGGGGATGCGGCGGGCTGGTCAAGTACCGCCCCGAGTTCGCCGATGCCGTGGGGCTGGCGGGCGTGGCTGCGATGGAACGCTCGCAGTGGGAGGCGGCACCGGGGTGAGCAATGCGTCATCCGGATACACACAGCGCGGTGATTCTCCCAGGTATTTCTCGATAGCGGGGATCTGGAAAGACTCATCCTCTGTGGCGAAGCCGACTGATGCTCCGGTAGCGCCGGCCCGGCCGGTGCGGCCGATGCGGTGGACGTAGTCCTCCGCATCCAGCGGCAGGTTGTAGTTCACCACGTGGCTGATGTTGTCAATGTGAATACCGCGCCCGGCTACGTCTGTGGCTACCAGCACCCTGATGTTGCCCGAACGGAAGTCCTCAAGCGTCCTTATTCGCTTCTTCTGAGCGACGTCGCCGGAGAGAACGGCGCAACTGATGTCATGAGCCTTGAGCCGGTCTGCCAGTCTGCGAGTCTGATCCCGGCGGTTGCAGAAAACGAGGACCCGCTTGAGGTTCTGCTGGGTGATCAAGTTGTACAGGACGGTGAACCTTTCCCTGGTCCTGACGAGGTACAGCACCTGGTCAATCGTATCGACGGCCACCTGCTCGGGGTCGATCTCAACTGTAACGGGATTGCGCGTCCACTGCGAGGCAAGTCGGGTCACCTGGGATGTGAGCGTGGCACCGAAGAGCATGGTCTGCCGATTCGCCTTGGGCGGGGTACTATGTACAATCTGCCGTATATCAGGTATGAAGCCCATATTGAGCATCTCATCAGCTTCATCGATTACAAGTATCTCGACTTTGCCCAGGTTTACGTCACCCTGTCGCTTGTAGTCCAGCAGCCGTCCTGGGGTGGCCACAACAATATCAACCACCTTCTCCTCAAGCATCCGCTTCTGTTTCTGGTAGTCCATCCCGCCGAACACGGCAACGGCCTTGTAACGACAGTATTTCCCCAGCAGACTCGCATCCTTATTGACCTGCATCGCCAGTTCGCGTGTGGGGACCATGATCAGAGCGCGGGGCGTACCGGGACGGTATTTCTCGACCGGGGGACGGCGTTTCAAGTGTGTGAGGATGGTGATCAGGAAGGCGGCGGTCTTACCGGTACCGGTCTGTGCCTTGCCGGTTACATCTGTGCCCGCGAGGGCATCCGGCAGTATCGCGGCCTGGATAGGCGTACAGTATTCGAATCCGAGATCATGGATCGCATGCATGATCTCGATTGGCAGGTTCAGGTCATGGAAGCATGTCTTCCCTTCGGCCGGTGCTACCTGAAACTCCGATAGATTCCATGTTGTTTTGGGCGTTGTCCTGAGCGTGGTCTTCGCCCTATCCCTGGAGGCTGATGTGGGAGGTCTGTTTTCGCGGGCAGGCCGTCTGCGGCTTTGACGCCATTGGGAACCCCCGGGTTTGGAGGATAGGCGTTCAGCTTGTGCTTTGGGCTCTTCCGACCTCTCCAGGTCCGCCGTGTTGTCGGGCTGTCTTGGAGGGGGTGATGAATCCTGATCGTCGCTGCTGTCGGACCGCTTGTCGCGGACTGTCTTGACGAATTTGCGCAGCAATGTCTTACGTCCCTTTCAATTACACGTCGATGACTATATGAGCATTATACACGAATTATCGGATTTAGGAACCGCCCCCAGGTTTCTATTCGGGATTTCCCATTTCAATTTGCGGTGAGGCTATTCTAATCCGTCATCGCTCCTGGCGCCAATGATATGCCCATGTCATTTGGCTGACAAGCCATCTC
>CAZWME010001055.1:0-2018 GCA_964634515.1 uncultured Pirellulales bacterium
ACAAAGCCAATTCAAAGCCAATTTAAGCCAATTAAAGCCAATCCTAAGCCAATTTATCGAAAGAGGAAAAATTGATGCAAGTTGTGTATATACAAGCGATTATGAAGAAAACGCGGCTATAGCCAAAAAAATAAAGCCAATAAAACCCAATTCAAAGCCAATTTGACGAAAGGCCAAAAATGAACTCTTTTGCGTGGATAAGGAGCTTTACGATGATAAATTGTGATTTACCCGCGGATTTTATCAACCTAAAGGGTGCCAATTATCAATTATCATTAATCGATAATCATTTGAGAAGGCACTCGGCCAGAATTTTAATTGGATGGCGAACAGTGCAGCCGCTGATGTGTTCTATTTGCATCTTGCAGGCGGCGCATTCGGTCAGGACATTTTTGGTAGGAGACGATTCTATCGCTTCTTTCAGGCTCTCGGAAATCTTCGACGACAAATCGCGATTTTTCTTCTGCATACCGAACGTACCGGCTATACCGCAGCACCCGGCCTTAAGGTCAACGACTTTAACACCGCAATGCTCCTGCAACAGCTTTATACTGGCCCCTTCGAGACCTACAGCGCACAAATGGCACGGCAGGTGATAAACAAATTCCTCACTGATAGATTTGGACGGAGCCTTCAGATTATTTTGGACAAAAAGGCCATGCAAATAATCCATAAGTTCATAAGTATTTTCCGAAACAAGCGTTGCATCCGGCCCGGTAACAAAATGCCGAAGTTCCTGTTTAAAACAAAGTGCGGCACTCGGCTCCGAGCAAATTATCTTATAGCCGTCCCGCACCGCATGAGCCAGGTATTTTACACTGTACACCAAATCATTACGGGCGGTTTTAACATCCCCATAAACAATCGCCGGCAGCGGGGCGGGCAACTGTTTTGGTAAAATTACTTCGATGGAGTTTGCTCTTAGAACATCGACAACGGCATAGCCTAATTCGTGGTCGTTATAGTTTGCGTACGTATCCACAAAATACGCGACCTTATCTATTGGCTTTTCAATCGGCTCAGAAGCCTGTAAATATTTTCTTCCGGCTTTTAAGAATGAGCTCCGGCCGAAACTGGGCATGCTTCTATGTTTATCTATACCGGCTAATTTCTCTAACAGCCACTTGGATATCGGCAGGCTCATCAGAAAATTTGATATCGGTGCAAAAACACTTCCTATTACACTAAGGTAGCGATTATGACTGAGAATCAGCTCCGTACGCCGGAGCCCCTGAAGTTTGACGTACCGTGCTCTCGCCGCTACCATCAGTTTGGAAATATCTACGCCGGATGGACATTGCTGCAAACAGGCCTTGCAATTAACGCATAAATCCAGAAATTTTCTGAATTCCGGCGACTCAAAATCTTCTTTTTCCATCTGTCCCGTAGCCCAGAAATGCAGTATATTAACCTTTGCCCGCGAGCTGCCCATTTCCTCACCCATCGCCCGAAATACCGGACACATTCGCATATCCGGTTCGCGGTTTCGACAAACTCCGCAGCCATAACACTGATCGAGTTCGACTGCAAGCTCATCCTTCTCGAAAAGCAAATCAGTTTTAACTCGTTCCGGCAAAACCTTATGCTTTGCCCTCAGGTTCTTAACCATAATATCAGTATCAGGGTTGAGGATTTTGCCGGGATTCATCAGGCCGTCAGGGTCGAATATATTTTTGATTTTACAAAGCAGTTCGTAATATTCGTCACCGTATTGACCTCTCACAAAGGCCGCTCTTACCAGGCCCTCTGCATGTTCTCCGCTTATCGTCCCCCCTAACGACCATGCGAGCGATACGACCTCATCGGCCATTGTTCGCATAGTTTTAATGTCCGCCGGGTCACTCAAATCCAGATATGGATGTATATGTAGCAGGCCGTCACCGGCATGACCGAAGAAAGACATCTCGATATCATAACGCTTGCCAATCTCCAACAATCCGGCAATATATTCTCCGAGTCTGTTATAATCGACGGAAATGTCTTCCATAAATTCAGCCGGGTGTTTATTTGATCTTTTT
>CAZWME010001056.1:0-2012 GCA_964634515.1 uncultured Pirellulales bacterium
CAGTCGCAGCATCCAGACTCATTAATAACATCGCAGCTTTTTGTTTACCCGTCAACATAGCTTGTTTAAATCCCTCTTTGAGTTCTATACATTAATATCTTCCTGGTGACTTCCACTAAAAGTTCAGCATTTTCTTTTGCATTTCCGGCAATACAGGCTTTAACTCCGTCAGACATCGCATCATTCTTCCATAAACATAAGCTCACTTTTTTCATTCATTTCGCGCAAGATATCCACAACTTCTTCTCTGGCCTGCTCAATATCGTCCCACTGGTAAGCTGTCATAAGTAACATTTGTTCATTTAACACAGCGGCCATCGGCTCGGAAACATTTGATTTTATTTTCTGAATGAGCTGATTGTCGGCTCTGACCAATGCCAAAGCCAATTTCTTTATATCAATTCTTCTCAAAGCCTTCTGAAGCGACCGGTCGGAAATTTGTGAGATATCTTCCCAAAATATCATCAAGTCTGCTACCATTTGACCGACATGTTTGTTTTTGCCCCGTATAACACCAAGCAGACCATCTCTAATCTCTTTACCTATGTTTCGCAAACTAACAGCCATTTTTCTCACAGACGGCTTATATTTTGCTGACAAAGGTCCATTTGTGTTACCGGCAGTAACAGCCTCAAGACGTTTGCAAACAACTTCTGTAATTCGACTCTTTGCCTGGAAACTCATGGCCCCACAATCGCTCATCCTGTTGACAATACTAACTCGGATACCCCAGTCCAAAAAGCTGATCACTTCTGTTTTCTTCTCGGCAGGCATCTTTGATAAAACTACCGCAGCAGTTTGAGGATGCTCATTCTCCAGAATTGCCGCTACCGTTTTAGGCTCTGCCGAACAAATAGATTTGAAAGGATCCTTTTCATACAACAGCTCCTGTATTCCGGTCTGAATCTGCTCTGTCTTCTCATCACCAACGCTACTCTTCAATACTTCTTTCAGAAAACCATTTATGCGAAAGTCATCACTGGGCCGTAATGATTTGCAGAATTGCCGAGCAACTCCCAAATCCTGCCTGTTATTGCTGAAACCAGCGGCATCCATATGCGCTAATTCCACTGCCAATTCCTGGACCGCATCGGCGTCAACGCCCTTGAGCAGCTCAGCAGCAGTCGTTGAATCAAGACTCATCAACAACATTGCAGCTTTTTGCTTACCCGTCAGTGCCTTTTCCATGTCTCCTGGCCGCTCATTAGAAGTCTGTAAAGGACGGATATTCGCCTTCTTTCTCCTACTCAGAAATCTTCTACTCGAAATTTGATATTCGTTATTCGGCATTTGATATTAGTGCCTTGCCTATCCTATTGCTTATTGTTTCGCTATAAACATAACAGTTCACGCCTTGTTAACTTTAGCCCGCCTTTTCTTCGAGCCAACTGGCAAACAATTGCTTCACTCGCTCAGGATCTTGTTCCAAAGCACTGGCTATCTGTCTGCGCACAACTAACGGCTCTGCATTTTCACCTCCACTTGGAAGAAGCCCTGAAGCCTCTTCAGCTTCGGGCAATTCCCCTGCCTTGGGTACTGATGCCACCTTACTCTTTGCTCCGCGAAACATACGAAGAACAAGCATCGCGCAAATTGCCATAATGCCTAAGGAAGCCTGGCGGGCAATTGCTATATAACGAGGCCAACTGGACGGCTCTTCCTCAACAAGTGATTCAAACGGACGATTGAACTTAACATTAACTACTTTGATAGCAGTTTCATCCTCAAGCCCAAGAGCATTTTGGATAATAGCCACCACATCAGTTTCCTGCATTATCTTTGCGGCGCTATTTCCGGAGCCTGTATCATTAGCGTCTGATACTGATAAGTCAACAAATGCCGCTACCTTCAAAGATTTTATTTGGCCCGGATAAACAACTTCCTGCTTTACCGTCTTTCCGACTTCATAGTCAGTATTAATTACTTCATCTTTCAACACACTACCAGGAATAGCCGGCTCACCTGCGCCTGAAGGTGTGGAAGCCCCAGTTTCAGAAGTACTCGTAATCTCT
>CAZWME010001057.1:0-2010 GCA_964634515.1 uncultured Pirellulales bacterium
ATCTGTCTGTCGGGCCTCTTATGCTAAGCGCATTGATTAATCGGTATTGGTATTAGTCCCTTGGTGTATCTGCGCTTTCAATTCCTTCCCAGTCGTTTTCCTCTGCATGAGTTCGTAATACGTGCAGAGGTGACCATCCTCGTCCTGCATCAGCCATGCCCGCGATGCAGTGATATACGATCCATCTGATCCGGTGGCAAGGCATGGCGGCTGCAGGAATGAGAAGGCTTGGCCCTTGCCTTCGAACATGCGTCGGGCCGCCTGGGAAAGGTCCACCCGGGACAGGTCGATCTGCCATGGCTTAAACTCCGGCAACGCTGCTCGAATCGCGTTTGCTGCCGCCCCGACGGGATGATTCGGATCTTGGGCTCTCTGAGAAGGTGCGTATATGCGACCCAGGGCCTCGCGGAGCTTGCGTTCTTTTTCGGGGGGCATGGGTAATTTCTTAAGCTTTTCAACCCAATGTTTCTGCATGACTTTTCGGAGCATCTCGTGCGGCACAGGGCGCAAGCGAAGGGCCTGGCGCATAGCTTGGAAGAAAGTCTCAGACTGTATCCCTTCCTCCGAAGCGTCTCTGAGCTGTCGGAGGATTTGTTCGCGTTTTGCGCTTATGAGTTTTGTTCCTTTGATGATTTGTTCGGCGGCATCTCGCAGCCGCTTACGTCCCTCGTGCAAACGCCGCTTGAGTGTCCCTTCGGGGACATCTAAAAAACAAGCGGCATCTTTAAGACTGTAACCCTCGAAGTAAAACAAAGACATGGCCTCACGCAAGGTTGAAGATAGATACGCAACTGCTTCATGAATCAAAGCAGCTAATTCCTGCTGTTCTAAACGGTCACTCGGTGTTGGTGATTGGGCATCGGGTTGTATCTGCGATTCAAGAATGCTTTCTTTTAATTTTGGAGTACTTATGCGTTTTGCCGTGCGAATCACGATAGTCCGCAACCACGGGCCGAACCGCTGTGTGTCTTTTAAACCATCCAAGCCGTCCATTGCGGCATAAAATGCCTCGGAAGCGGCATCCTCAGCTACATCGAGATTTCCGGTTACACCATAGGCAGCGGCTCGGGCAGCACGCCAATAACGGCGGAATAATTCGGCAATCGCTACAGGCTCCCGTCTTTTCGCTCTTTCGATACAGTTTTGTTCGGAGTTCTCTTTCATACTATCTATTATGTGTAATCGGATTGACCCGAGGTTCGCTTTTGTTTATATTAATTGGGATTTATTTCTGTATTATACCATATAAACACCGACAACGCAGTAAATGCCTGAATTTCCTGTTCATGTCGGAATCAGCAAGGCAAGGAAGTGCTATGTTTGGCAGAGTAGTTCACAATACTATCCTTTTAACAATAATGCCGTTGCTTGTTTCGTTTGGGTGCCGAACAATCGATGGGGAAAGTTTCGTCGGAGGCAAAGCTGCTGAGGAGAGTTGGTGTTTTGTGAGCACGCCGGATTTTTTTAATTTCGATGTTCCTAATCCGTGGCCGCAATGGGAGGATGCTGTCGCGTGGTATTTGGAGCAAATCAAGGTGGAGAATCCGGATTTTGTGCTGGTGGCCGGCGATACGGTCAACGGCCACTGGTGGGATGGGCAAAAATGTGTGGAGCAGATGTCGGCGTTGTATTACGAGGGCTGGAAACGGCGAATGGAAAAGGCCGGACTGAAATATTATGTTGCCATCGGCGACCACGAGCTTGGCGATGACCCGTGGCCGCCGGAGAAAATAGAAATAGTGCCGCATCTGGAACAGGCGTTCGCTGAGCATTTCCAGATGCCGGACAACGGGCCGGAATATAAAAAGCGACTGGCATATTATGTGCTGCATAAAAATGCGTTGATAGTCACGGTTGAAACGTTCGATGTGGTCGACGGTACTATGCATGTGGATGTGATGGGCGAGCAATTACAATGGTTGAAGCGTGTCTTTGCCGAACATAAAGATGTGGAGCATATCATCGTTCAGGGACATGTCCCCATATACGGGCCTGCTGCCAGTCGGTCGT
>CAZWME010001058.1:0-2009 GCA_964634515.1 uncultured Pirellulales bacterium
CAATAAAGCCAAAAACAAACCCAATTTAACCCAATTCAAAGCCAATTCAAACCCTATAAGGGTGCTAAAAAATCTTCCTATAAACATGGCAATAGGGCAGTTTTTTGGTCTTGTCGTAATAATCCTGATGATATTCTTCTGTCGGCCAGAACTTATCAGCCTTCGTAACCTTGGTTTTAACGTTGTGGCGTTTCGTCTTAAGCGTCTGGATCAACTGAGTAGCTATTTCTTTCTGCTCATCAACCAGATAGAAAATCTCGGAGATGATCCCCTGTTTATCGATTTTGATGGCCTCCGAGACGACCACACACTGGAGACCTTCCTTGTTTCCGAGGGCCATAGCGTTGACGTCCGGCCGGAATACTGGAAAGTGCTTACTCCCGACAAGATCGACGAGTTGAATGCGGCCGACCTGATCATCGTCAGCCGGTTAGCCTGGAGCACCCGCTACAATCAAGGTAAGGAGGCAACGCAGTG
The DNA here is from genome assembly GCA_964634515.1 of uncultured Pirellulales bacterium. GTDB lineage: Bacteria > Planctomycetota > Phycisphaerae > Sedimentisphaerales > Anaerobacaceae > NIOZ-UU13. The sequence goes on from CAZWME010001058.1 coordinate 478, forward strand.
GAATTCGCTCACGACTCCGCTGTTGCAAATGAACTCTCACTTTGCCCGCAACACCCGGTGGAAATGGGTCAATTCAGACGCCAGAGCGCCAGACGGCACTTCATATATCTACGCAGAGGCAGTGGATCCCTATCACCCTGTCTTCCGAGGAGTGCTGATGGTGAATGATCCGGCTGCTCCAAACGGCCGCTTGAATTTCATTGAGATGATCGATCCGCTCGTCGGTACCGGATACACCGCGTTCGTTGGCAGCACAGACATGGGCAACGGTCACCTAATCGCCAAGCCCCTGGAACTGAGCATGGGTTGGATCGCCGAGTGGGACGCCGGTGTAGAATTCTTCGAGGGCGCGGGCCAGTACGCCGGTGGCAGACGCATGTTGTTCTGTGCCGGTACGTTCTTCGATCCCGAAAGACAAGAGGTAATAACCACCGCCCAGGGCGAGCTGAACCTTACTGCCGAGGGCCTGCAGATGTTCCGCAATGCTATTGACTATTTGCTCAAACCGGAGTTCAACGAAGAATTTTTCAATACGTATATTTTGCCAGAGTAATATTAGCCAGAAAAAGATTCGTACTACATCAAGGCCGGGCGTGTTTTGCCCGGCCTTTTTTATAGATTCCTGTAGGTGTGCACCGCTGCGAGTGTCTGAGGCTCTGTTGTGGTCTTCTGGTGAGTATCGTTCTGCGACGATGTTTCAGGGGATTCTATTGAATCTGAGTACGAATAAGCTTGTAATAATTATAAGGATTTTGTATAATATCAAACGCGGCATTGGATTCTCGACAACAGATCTGAACAATCATAGTCCTCAAATAAGCACAGGTAGCAAATATGATAATCTTAAAAATGCCTTTTCGCTTACTCATTTATGGAATTCTTCTTGTTGTGTTAACTTGTCAAACAAACTCCGAAACTAATACGCATCTCGAGCAACCAAAAAATAACGTCGAAAGATCAAACAATCAATTCGAAAGTCTAATGGAGATAATCCGCACTGGCAATTCGTATCAGCGGGTGAATACAATACTAAGTTTAGCCCTTTTGGACCATCCCGAGGTTGTACCAGCGCTAATCGATCTGTTAAAAGATGAAAACAGTCAGGTGAGGGTTTATGCAGCACAGCAGCTCTACCTATTATCAGATGAACGAAGTACAGATGCTATTGTCGCTGCTTTACGAGACGACAATGAGAACGTGCGAAAGTATGCAGCACAGACTTTATCAAAAATCGGCACTTCTGAACATGTACCTGCCTTAGTCGAGGGTGTAATCAATAATCTTCCAAATCCAGCAGACCCAAAGATAGACTGGTCCATACGAGTAATGTTAGAGGCAGTAGGCAAACTTTCAAGGAATGCTCCTCCGAAAATAATTAATCTTCTTGGCGGGATTACAGGTGAGAAGGAAGTACACAAAGATATGTGGTGGTTCTACGAGGCAGTAGCAATCTGCTTAGAACGAATTGAAGACAAAGCCAATCCTGTTCGGCACAAGGATTGCGTTGTGCTTTATTGGGGGGAGAATTACCC
>CAZWME010001059.1:0-2000 GCA_964634515.1 uncultured Pirellulales bacterium
ACCTCAAACCGACTCATCGGATAACGACAAAAGTGACGACGGTGTTATTGTACCCCTCAATATGCCACAATGCGACTGGACTACTTTTGACTATACTGTCAATGTTATCAAGCCGGGTAAAAACCTCTGGGTCAATGTCTGGTGCGACTGGAACCGTGACGGCGACTGGGACGATAGCACGAGCACCGATCCGGAACTCGCTTGTTCCAATGGAATTGTGTCCGAATGGGCGGTACAAAATCAGTATCTCATCAATTTGCCAGCCGGATTAAACAAGATGACAACAACAGCGTTCCTGTCATGGCATCCGGACGATGCAAGCGGGGAAATATGGATGAGAATCACTCTTTCTGAGAAACCCTGGACCGGCGGCAGTGCACCCGGCTCCAGAGGTAACGGCGGCTCAGGGCCAAAGAATGGCTACGCAACCGGTGAAACGGAAGATTACTATTTCTTACCCGGTGAAAGCTTTTAGATATGTGAAGATTACGACGGTGATGGGGTAATTATCGACGATGATTTGTGTAAAGGGCTGTGAGCATTAGCTGACAGCCCTTTTTCGCTGCCAAAACTGTCTCAAGCTGCCATCGGAGTCTTTTGATGTATTTTGCATGGGCGCCGGCTCTTCTGTGCTGCTGAGGATGAAGTGTTAATTTGCGAAAAAGTAGATTCGAGATGATGGGGTAAAAAAATTTAAAGATTAAATAGAAATATGTGAGCACACACAGCCCCCATAGCTACCGGCAGTTTATGTCGTTTTCGAGTATATTATGTTATTAAATAGAAGAAACCGCCGCTAATCGTCTTCGTCGTCGTAAAAATCGGTTTCGTATTCAAAAACATCACTATTTTCATTTTCATCTTCGTCTGCGGATGGGTCCAATTCCGGATACAGATAATCATCTGTGCTTTCATCGTCCGGGTCGTACTCTTCCGCCTTGTCTAAAATCTCGAAATCTTTTTCTTCGTCCCACATACTACATTCTTTCCATTAAAGTACGAAAACAAAGCTTCACAAAAGATGTTTATTGTTCGAGGTCTGAAACAGCCCAATGTTTTGTTAGTAACCGTTAATGTATACAAATTTGATAACAATTACGATTTTTCTTAAGATAGGTTCATAATTTTGTTTGCGATGTGAGAAAATATATTTCCTGTAAATAGAATTGGGGTTTTACATTAACAAAACAGGGCTGTTTTGGCCTGCGTTCGGCTATATTGAGGATACGAAATCCCGTCTTAGAGGTTGCTATAGAGAATCCTTACGACGAGCAATTATGGCAGTAAATACTATCTTAGAAGCTGAAATCGGTTTACAATCAGCGATGGATTTCGTAAATTGGCCGGAACATAGGTCTTAAAAGGTTGTAGATTACATATTGGGAGGTTTAAGTGGCCAAAAGTTTGAGGATGCAGTCTGTGCAGTCACCGATAATCCCCATAGTGGGTGAACTGATTCGTAGTAATCCCGGCACAATTTCGTTAGGGCAGGGAGTTGCCTATTACGGCCCGCCCCCGGAAGCCGCAGGTGCTATCGAAACATTTCTTGCCGATCCGGAAAACCACAAGTACAAGCTTGTCCAGGGCATCCCGGAACTACTCAAAACGATTCAGGCAAAGCTAAAAACGGAAAATGATATATCCGCAGAGGGCAGCCGAATTTTCGTGACCGCCGGTGCCAATATGGGCTTTTTCAACGCGGTTCTTGCCATTACGGACCCGGGCGATGAGATTATTCTCCAACTGCCTTACTATTTCAATCACGAAATGGCCGTCGTTATGGCCGATTGCAAGGCCGTCTGTGTGCCTACCGATGACGATTACCAATTACAGTTGTATTCAATTGCCGCTGCCATTACCGATCGAACGCGCGCCATTATTACTATCTCGCCGAATAATCCGACCGGATCTGTGTATCGAGAATCGGACCTTCGGCAGGTCAATGAACTTTGCCGACAAAAGGGTATATATCACATCAGCGATGAAGCCTATGAGTATTT
>CAZWME010001060.1:0-397 GCA_964634515.1 uncultured Pirellulales bacterium
AAAAAGACGGGGCAGAAATACTATCCACGAGCATTATATTAACGGCCATATCAAGATTGGTATCGCCGTCTATATATACATGGCATATCCCGTCGGCGTGCCCGAGCACGGGTATATTGGTATTGTCCATAATATAACGAACGAAATCATTCGAGCCTCGCGGGATGACCAGGTCGATATATTCATCTAAAGCCAGCATCCGGGCGACGTCCTGTCGAGTTTCCAGAAGCTGAATCCATCCTTTGGGCAGTCCTGCTTTTTCGCTCACCTCAGATATTATTTCAGCTAAGATTCTGTTGGTTTTTGCCGCCTCGCTTCCGCCTTTGAGCAATACGGCATTTCCGCTTTTTAAGCAGAGAGTTGAAATTTGCACAAGTGCATCCGGCCGGGACTCAAA
>CAZWME010001060.1:407-1999 GCA_964634515.1 uncultured Pirellulales bacterium
AACCACACCAATAACACCGATCGGACAACTGACTTTATAGAGTTCCAGTCCTTTATCGAGTTCGGTGGCGGTGATTGTCTTGCCCACAGGGTCTTCGAGCTTGACTAAACTCTCGATACCGGCACAAACATCGGCTATTTTGTCTTCATCAAACTTTAAGCGTTTCAGCAAAGGCCCGGCCAGACTTCCTTTTTCGGCAATGATTAGGTCCTCTTTGTTGGCTGAGACTATTTCATCGCTGTGCTGCTTCAGGGCTTTGGCGATCTCGACTAAAGCGTTGTTCTTTACGTTAGTTTTGGCCGTTGCTAAATTTACCGAAGCTGACTTTGCGACTCGAGCTATTTCTGAAAGATTCATTTGTAATTTACCATTGACTATCAAACATTTTATATTTATCATCGCAGTATAAGTAATAGATAATTGATAATCAATAATCAATTGTACTGCGGGTGTAGCTTAATGGTAAAGCTCCAGCCTTCCAAGCTGGTCATGTGGGTTCGATTCCCATCACCCGCTTTCGCTGTAGATTTTATTTCTTGTTTTAGATGAAACCATTGTGAAATTAACATGGTTCTGTTAAAAACGATGAAGAGGGCGGAAAAATAAGTGGTTTTGTTAAAAGCATGGTATTTTCGTAAGCACTTCTGATTGCTTGAATTAGATTACGTTGCGCATAGTCCTATAATAAAATTTAACGAAAATTTGAAAAAAAGTATATTTGTTTGTTGACAAAGTGGTAGCAAGTGGTAAGATTTCCCACATTGAGTTTATTAAGTGGGACTAACGCCATGCTGTTGTTAACAGGTGAATATCAGCACGTTGTAGATAGCAAAAGCAGAGTCCTCATCTCGAACAAGCTGAGAAATCAGATTGATGTTGATGAGCACGGCAGCAATTTCTATCTTCACTTCGGCGCCAACGGCATACTTTGTTTGTACCCCGAGAAGTATTTCGAGTGTATTGCGCTTGCGGATACGCCTGGCACGACAGCCCCGGACGAAGCAGTGGCGTTCGAGCGAATCAGCTTTGCTTTGGCCAGTAAGGTGGAACTGGACAACCAGGGTCGTTTGCTTTTGAACGAAAGACTTCGAAAGAGGGCGGGCCTGAAGGACCAAATTACCCTTATAGGCGTCAGGGACCATATTGAGCTGTGGAACAGTGAAAACTGGGAACAGTATCTTTCAGACAATATGTCTCGATATCAGAAACAGATTTCACAGGCACGTCAGGTTGTCCTGCATGAACAGAACGAAGATGGTTAATTTTTTAATGGAGGCAGAATGATTGGAATGGATTCAAATCATTGTCGGATTGTTGCCGGGAGTCTCGTCGGTGAAAGAGAGGTGGATGAACGGACCTTCTCCTCCCTGTCAATTCTACGTGAACGTCTGGAGCGGTTGAAAAAAATCGACGGGACTTTCTCCGGCATTGAGTTTTCGCCTGAAGTTGTCGAGCTTCAGGAACGGAAGAACAAAGTAGCAGTAGGCTGATTCGAGGTGTTTTGCTCCTACTGCGGGCCTTTGATGTGTGTGTTGAGTATTGCATAGAGATGTGTCGCAGTACGATACAATACACGAAATGAAAAAGGATAT
>CAZWME010001061.1:0-1998 GCA_964634515.1 uncultured Pirellulales bacterium
TTCGACGAGGAGAAGAAGGTCGCCATCCGCAGCGTTCAGGATGCCCGCAAGCAGGTCAGCGACACCTACCGCGAGGCACGGGATACCATCGGCAGCCTCGGTCTTGACGAGCGCGAGCAGGCGGCGCCTATCGCGGCATGGATGGGCGGCAGGAAGATCGCGTTCGGGAAGGGGAAGGACTACGGCGTCGAGATCGAGGAGCGACTGCAAGGGATGCCCGGCTGGATCAAGCAGCCCTTCTTCGGGCGCACCGGCTGGGGTCTCTCCGACCTCGTTCACGAGTACAACATCAACTCGGGAATGGACCTGGGCAACGAGGAGTTTCTGGACCGGCTGATCCGCGATGCCGACACGCTCCATGAATTGCGTGTCATCGAACGCACGAACAAGGCTGTGTACCTGCGGTGGGCCGCGGACAAAGTGGAGGGATACGATGACCGAGCCGCAGCCGACTGGCGACGTGTCGCCGACGAATGGGACAAAGCCCAAGATGTTGCCGAGAATGCGGGTTTACCTCCCGAGATCCCAGAGGGAGAACCTGGTGCGCCGATGGGCCCTGCTGATGGGCGGCAGCCGCGTCTCCCCATCCGCCGCGCCGAAGGCGAAGGCATCGAAGAAGTCCTGAACCGCGTCTCGACTCGCGCCGAACTGGAGTGGGTGGATGCCAACCTGACGGCCGGGCGCATGGAGGACGCGGAGTTGCAGGCGTGGGCGCGGCAACTCGTGCGGCACATGCTCCCTGACCATCTCCACGAACAGTTCATGGACCGGGCACAGGCCGTGGATACGCCGGGGCGCCTGGAACGTCTCATCGCACAACTGGAAGGCGCAGCGTACAAGGCGTATCACGCCGGCGAGGACCGGCTCGTTCCACAGCCGGAGGCTTTGAAGGCCGCGATGAAGGCCCAGCGGTTTGGCGCTCGTAGGGGCCACATCGCGGGCTACCGCGCCATGGCGGAGAAGGCGCGGGAGAAAACAGCCAACGTCGCGGCGCTGCGCAAGGAGTTCTACGATTTGATGCGGAGCAGCCTGCCGCTCTCTGAGCGCGGACGTGTTGCCCGCGAACTGCTGAAGATCAAGACGCCCAAATCCCTCGCCTCGGCCATCGAGAGAATGAAGGGGGTGTACCAGCGGTACTTGCGGACCCAGGCCCGGAAGGCTGCCAAGAAGGAGATCACGACCACAGAGAAGGCGCTTCCGGGGATGCTGAACCCGCAGAAGGAAAAGGTCCAGGAAATCCTGTCGCTCGTCTCGCGCACGAGGATGGGCGGCAAGCGGTCAGCCGACCTTGAGTCTCGGTCGAGGCACATTCTGAGCAGGCCGGAGCGCCCGTTGACGACACCCGGCGAGGTGTGGCGCCATCACAGCCTGACCGATGCCGAGGTGGAGGCCGTCGTCCGGGCCACGGCCACGCCGGTTGCGGACATGGAAACCGACGACGCGCTGTCGCTCGTGGAAGCGTTGCGAGCGCTTCGCCATCAGAGCAACGTCAAGGGCATACTCCTGGCCGACCGCCTGCGCCGTGGTCACGAGGCGGCTGTCCTTGAGTTCAAGGGTCGGCCTGAACTCCTCACGGCGTACCGCGATCTCCGCCTGGCGCGCCAGTACCTGCGGAGGTTTCGGCGGTTCATCGTGCGGCCTTGGAGCCGCGCGGCTACCATCGACGGCCTGCTCACCGAGATCGGCGACGAGGGAGGGCCCGTCAGCCGCGTGGTTCTCGGCGGCATGAGGGAAGGACACCGGCACAACGCGCATCTGCTGCACCGTGGCGAACAGCACCTGCACGATGTCGTCCGAGAGGAGACGGGCCTCGACCCGCGCACGCGCGGATTCGCCGACACCGTCACCCGAAACCCCATCCAAACCGTGTTGCCCGATGCGGGAATTACCCTGAGCCTTGACATCGCGACGCTCCAGTCCTTCCTGGCGAACTGGGAACAACACGGGAACCGGAGGGCCATGCTCCAGTCGGGCGTCACATTCCGTTACCAGACAACG
>CAZWME010001062.1:0-1997 GCA_964634515.1 uncultured Pirellulales bacterium
TTTTAAGTCCAGTTCTACGTCTAATGGATTGTATCTATCCATTGTGCTCGCTTTACCAACTAACTTTATTTCTACTTGAGGGAATCCCTTTCTGTCAGTATATTTTTTTGCCTTTGTTGTGTAGCGGTATAGTATCAGCATACTGTCTAACTCCTCCTGAATTCGTTTGAGGAGATTTTCTCCGCTTAGCCCCAAATATTTATTTTTTAACCCTTTGAAGGTAAATGTTCTATCTTTGAACTCATTTATTAAGTAGATTGCTGAATTTATCCCCTCACCTTCCTGACGGACTATATTTTTTCTTCTTTTTATTACTTCAATTAAAGACATTCTGTTTTGCTTCTTAACTTGCCGAATTTTCTCGCAGCTTTTTGTGGGAATTTTACCCACATATAAGCTTCCATCTGTAGGTCGTCTTCAAAATATAAATCATAATCGTATTGGGCGTCAGCGAAGTCACAGCTTTCAGAACGGTATTCCCTACAGATTGTTGGCCTTTTGTCATAGATTTGGCAACTGTAATCCTTTTCAGAAAGATGTTTGCACTTATTTTTCACATTCAGATACCAATCACCATCTTCAACAAACACTGTGACATTCTTATGTGCCAGGTACCATCGAATGTCATCGTAATCCTCCCAGTTTTCAGGGGTTTCAATAGGAAGCGCAAAATACCTGCAGCAAAGCCCTTTACATCGTTTGCGCAAATCCGCAATTAATTGTTTCTTACTTTTAGTTTGTTCGGACATTATCCAACAGATATCAGGAAAATTCCCAGCACAATAATGATACCTATCAACAAGCTTCTGATAATATGGTCTTCCCTGAAGAAGATATATCCCAGTATAATAGTAAACAAAATGCTTGTTCTTTTTACACTTACTACATAGGCTGCAAGACCAAGTTGGAAGGCTGCAAACAACGTCAGCCCTGCAAGAAATCCAACAATACTCGCGACAAAAAGCAGCTTGAAATTATCTGCTGTTTTCTTGAACAACACTCCGAGAGTTTTTCGCTGGAGAAAAAACAATGTTAAATATAGAGTGCTCAATAGCTGTGTTACGCTAAAAGCAAAAAAAGGTGATGAATTCAAAATTGCCTTTTTGAAAAAGACGGCCAGGAAGCTGAACAAAAATGCTGCCATAAGCATATTCCGCTGGCCTTTTTCCTTTAACAAAAGCTTAATCGGCTCTAAAACACCAACCTTTATACTTTCTGCTCTCAATAAATAGGCTCCGCAAACTATCAGCAGTATGCCGGCTAAGCCCAAAATTGATGGAAGCTCTCCTAACATGAAGAAAGATGTTGCAAGTAGAAAAATTGGTGTAAAAGCAACCAATGGAAACGTTTTGGCAAGCTGTGTCGAAGCGATGGCATTAATAAAACACCAGGCTGCTATAACATCTATGACAGAAGCAATGATAATAGAATAATAAAAGGCAGTTTTGATTTCCGGAATGCCTGTAAAGGAAATTAGCAGCAAAGAGAATAAACTGACGAACAAATACTTTGAGTAAAGAATTACTTGTCTGTCGGTTAGGAAAACCAGCTTCTTGGTAATGACATTTTTCACAGCTACTGAAAGACCGCTTGCCAATGATAACAATAACCAATACATATTCTCTCGCTCTGGGTCTAAATCTCAATGATACGGCCCGCTCGTATTTCTTTAAACTCGGCAGGATAGCTTTGCCGGATTTGTTGTGTCTGCTCAGTGCAGTGACAGGGCGCGATCAGCTTTATCGACCGCAATTTCTCCAATTTTGAAAAACCGTGAAATCCACCTAAGACACCATGGATTTTGCCAAGCTGAGTTGCCTTGTCGATTATCTTTGCAAGGCCCGGGTGGGCACAGCCGGTTATGACTATATTTCCTCTCTCGGTGTTTACTACCAGAGACTGCTCCTTGATAAGTTTGCCAAGAGCACCGGTCGAGTGAACTCCTGGGGATATTTCTGTCGGCTTTGAGAAGGATTTTGGGTGAAAAACTCTGGCAT